>JAIMBM010000037.1 GCA_023511475.1 Anaerolineae bacterium | reverse complement strand
TCGGCCAGCTCCCGCCGCTCGGAGGCGGGCAGCGGCAGCGGGCGCCGGGCGATGCGGAGCGGCGTCTCGGCGGGGGGCCGACCGATGCCGGGGGCGCGCTGGGCGCGGCTGCGGCGGGAGCAAGGGGCCTGAAGGTGATATTGCTGGAAAAGAACGGCCGGTTGGGTAAAAAGCTCGCCATTACCGGCAGCGGCAGGTGCAATGTCACCAATTACGGCGACCTCGACGACTTCCAAAACAATATTGTCAGCAACGGAAAGTTCTTATACAGCTCTTTAAAGGCCTTTGACAACCACGGGCTGATTGCGCTTTTGCATTCCCTGGGGGTAAAAACCAGGGTTGAGCAGGACAACCGGGTTTTCCCGGTCTCGGACAAATCCGGCGACGTCATCCGGGCCCTGCAAAAAAACCTGCAGGCAAACAACGTGGAAATACGTCTGAATTCGGCGGTCGAAGAGGTGCTGGCCCGGGTAGGGTCTCGGTCGCGGATAGTGAGGGTGCCGGCAGGGCTGGCGAGGGTGGCGGTAGGGGCGCTGCGGCTGGTGGGCCGGGCGCCGCTGGAGCCGGAGCATATGCGGATCGCCCTGTCGGAGTATGTCTTTTCGGTTGCCAAGGCGGAGTGGATGCTGGGCTGGCGTCCGCGCTGGCCGCAGGTTGAGGCCATGATCGAAACCTATGCCTGGCTCACGGGCAAGGGAGGGAGCGAGCCCTGATGAGTGACAGACGATCCCCATCCATGTTCGCCCTCAATGCCTACTGGTTCGCCATCTCCTACCTCTGGAACAGCCTCGGGCCGATCGTCCTGCCCGTGCTCGTCGGGCTGCTCGTGCCGGAGGCGATCAAGGGCTCGGCCCTTGGCCTGCTGACCGCGATCGGCATGGTCACGGCCATCATCGTGCAGCCGGTCGCCGGGGCGATCAGCGACCGCTCGACGAGCCGCTGGGGTCGGCGGCGGCCGTACATCCTCGGCGGAACGCTGGCCGACATGGTCTTCCTCCTGGCCATCGCGCTGGCGCCGCGGTACTGGTTCCTGGTGCTGGCCTACTTTGGGCTGCAGGTATCGTCCAACATCGCGCACGGGCCGTATCAGGGCTTGATCCCGGACCTCGTGCCTGCGGAGTGTCGGGGCAGTGCCTCGGGGGTGAAGCAGCTCGCCGAGATCCTGGGCATCATCGTCACCTCGCTGGCGGCGGGGCTGCTCATGTCGCGGGGGCAGACGCTGGTCACGATCCTGTCCATCATGGCGGTGCTGCTGGTGACGGCCGCCATCACCGTCTGGGGAGTCCGCGAGGAGCCGCTGGCCTGGACCCCGTCCAAGCCGCTGTGGAGCACGGTGCTCGACACTTTTCGGGTCGACCTGCGCCGGCACATGGATTTTGTGTGGCTGATCGTCTCGCGCCTGCTGATCATCGTGGCCATGAACCTGGTGCGGAACTATGTTGTCTACTACATGCAGCACGTCCTCCGTCTCTCGCTGCAGGAGGCGGCAGGGCTGGCGGGAAACCTGCTGGCAATCGTCGCGGTAAGCATCGCCGTCATCGTCTACCCGGCGGGGATGCTCTCTGACCGCGTCGGGCGCAGGTCGCTCCTCGTCGCCTCCGGGCTGCTGGGTGCCCTCGGCTCGCTGCTCCTCCTCTGGGTCCGCAGCTATGTCCATCTGCTCGTCTTTGGGGGTATCCTCGGCCTCTCCATGGGGGTGTTCCTGAGCGTCAACTGGGCGTTGCTGATGGACGTGATTCCGGACGAAGAAGCCGGGCGCTACCTCGGGCTCTCGAACCTGGCGACGGCCGGGGCGGGTGCGGTCGCCGGCATCGGCGGGCCGATCATCGACATCTTTAACGCTCAGGTTGCGGGGCGGGGCTTTGTCGTCCTCTACATCCTGGCGGCGCTTTGCTACCTGGTCGGGACGGCGATCCTGGCACGCGTGAGGGCCGAGCGGCGCGCCGCCCGGAGCATCGAGCCGGCCTGAGACTACGAAAAGGGCGCGGCCTGCGTGAGGGCCGCGCCCTGAGGAGCTCTCCGATCAGGCGATCGGCTCGAGGGGCTTGGGGACGTGCCCGTAGTAGGGCGTCGGGCCATCCGCCGGCGCCGCCCAGCGTACCGCGTTGCCGATGACCTTGAGCACCTCTGCCTGATGGAAGATGGGATAGGTCTCGTGCCCCGGGCGGAAGTAGAAGATCTTGCCATTGCCGCGCGTGAAGCAGCAGCCACTGCGAAAGACCTCGCCTCCCGCAAACCAGCTGATAAAGACCACGCTATCCGGCTGCGGGATGTCGAACCGCTCCCCATACATCTCGGCATGGGGGATCTCAAAGTAGGGGGGCAGCCCGGCGGCGATGGGGTGCCCGGTCTCGACGACCCAGACGCGCTCCTTCTCGCCGATCTCGCGCCAGCGCAGGCTGCAGGTCGTGCCCATCAGGCGGCGAAAGATCTTGGAGTAGTGGCCGGAGTGCAGGACGATCAGCCCCATGCCCTCCAGGACGCGCCGGTGCACGCGGTCCACGACGTCGTCGCGCACCTCGCCGTGGGCCATGTGTCCCCACCAGGTGAGGACGTCGGTCTCGGCGAGCACCTGCTCGGTCAGGCCGTGCTCCGGCTCGTCGAGGGTGGCGGTGCGCACGGTCATGTCGGGCAGCGTCGCCAGATAGTCGGCGATGGCGCCGTGGATGCCCTTGGGGTAGATCTTGGCGATCTCGGGGCTCCTCTGCTCGTGGCGCCCTTCGTTCCAGACGGTGACCCGGATAGGTCGCTGCATGGTCTTCTCCTCCTCTAAGCAGGTCGCTGCGTTGCGCCGGCCGGCCCGGACCGTGGCGGGTGGCCTTGCCTGCGAAGAGCATAGGACGCAGTGCGGGGATTGTCAAAAGTGGACAGGCTGGCTGCATCATACTATCATCACGAACAAAGGGGCGACCCGCCGGCAATGGCGTTGGCCTGCGGAGTGCGATCCTGCGAGGGAATCGGCCACGGGAGGTGTACAGGACATGCAGGCAGTGGTCTTCAGAGGTGTGCATTTGGTGCGCGCAGAGGAGCGTGCGAGGCCGGAGGTCGGGCCGGGGCAGGTGCTGGTGAGGGTCCGCGCCTGCGGCGTGTGCGGCACCGACCGGCATATCTACGAGGGTGAGTTCCCGGCAGTGCCGGGCGTCGTCCTCGGGCACGAGTACGCGGGCGAGGTTGTAGAGGTCGGTCCCGGCGTCGGCGACCTTGTACCCGGCCAGAAAGTGGCGGTGGATCCGAACGTCGCCTGCGGCATCTGCCGGCCCTGCCGCATGGGCAAGGTACACCTCTGCGAGAACCTGACCGCGTTGGGCGTCAACTATCACGGGGGCTTTGCCGAGTACAGCCTCGTCCCGCGCGCGCAGGTCTACCCCTTCTCGGGAGACCTGGACTGGGCCGAGGCGGCCATGGCCGAGCCGGTCGCCTGCTGCCTGCATGGCATCGATCTCGCGGGCATTCGCGGCGGCGAGAGGGTGCTGGTCATCGGTGGCGGGGCCATCGGGCAGATCCATGCGCAACTGGCAGGGCTCAGCGGAGCAGGGTGTGTGGCGCTGAGCGACCCCGTCCTCAGGCGACGGGAGCTGGCACGCGAGATGGGAGTCGATATCCTGCTGGACCCCTCGGCACAAAGCCTCGATGAGATGCGCGCAGCCCTTGGCGGCGGTGCAGACGTGGTCATCGAGGCGGTTGGCTCGGCGGCAACCGCCGAGCAGTCGATCGCCCTGGCCGCGCGAGGGGGGACGGTCATCTGGTTCGGCGTGGCTGCTCCGGAGGCGCGCAGCACCGTCTCGCCCTACGACATCTACCGCCGCGAGATCACGGTGCGCGGCTCGTTTGTCAATCCCTTCACCCACGAGCGGGCACTGGCGCTGCTGACCAGCGGCCGCCTGCGGGTCGGTCCATTGATCACGCGACGCATCGGGCTGGATGAGGTGCCGGCGGTGCTGGCAGCGCCGGCGAGGGATGACCTCAAGGTGGTGGCCATACCCTAAGGGAGGGAGCTACAATGCACATCGAGGGTGAATGGCTCAAGGACGAGCAGGGGAGGACGCTCCTCCTGCGTGGCGTGAACCTCGGGGGCAGCAGCAAGGTGCCGTTTCGCCCCAACGGCGCGACCCATCTCCGCGAGGGGTTCTTTGACCATCGCAACGTCTCGTTCGTGGGGCGACCCTTTCCCCTGGCCGAGGCCGACGAGCACCTGGCCCGGCTTCGCGCCTGGGGGCTGACCTTCGTCCGGCTCCTCGTCACCTGGGAGGCGATCGAGCATGCCGGCCCCGGCATCTATGACGAGGAGTACCTGGACTACATCTACCAGGTGGCCAGGCGAGCAGGGGAGCACGGGATCACCCTCTTCGTCGATCCGCACCAGGACGTGTGGAGCCGCTTCTCTGGCGGGGATGGGGCACCGGGGTGGACGTTCGAGGCGATCGGCATGGACATCACCCGCTTTGCCGAGACCGGCGCGGCCATCGTCCATGCCACCCATGGCGATCCCTTCCCCCACATGATCTGGCCGACCAACGGCGACAAGCTGGCGGCCGCGACGATGTTCACCCTGTTCTTCGCCGGGAATGACCTCGCGCCGCGGACGCTCGTCGACGGCGTGCCGGTACAGGAGTACCTGCAGCGGCACTATATCGCGGCCGTCAAGCAGGTCGCGCTGCGCCTGCGGGAGCTGCCGAACGTCGTGGGCTACGACGTGATGAACGAGCCGCTCTCGGGGTATATCGGCTGGGAGGATCTCACGGCCTCTCGGGGGATTCTGCGGCTCGGACCAACGCCGACTCCCTATCAGGCCATGCTTCTCGGCGCTGGCTTTCCGCAGGATGTCGATGTATGGGAGATGCGACTGACCGGTCCGAGGCGAACCGACACCGTGCGGCTAAACCCAAAGGGCGTTCGGGTATGGCGCGAGGGCTATGACTGCGTGTGGCGGCAGAACGGCGTCTGGGATGTGGACAGCCACGGTCAGCCGCATCTGCTGCGCCCCGACCACTTTGCGACCGACGCGGCGCGGGCCTTTGCCGATAGCTACCTTCGCCCCTTCGCCAACCGCTATGCGCGGGAGATCCGCTCGGTGCACCCGGAGGCGCTGATCTTTGTGGAGGGGGTGCCCGGCGGGGAGGCGCCGTCGTGGGGACCCGAGGATGCGCCGGGAGTCGTATACGCCCCGCACTGGTACGACCTGTCGGTGCTGTTCCTCAGGCGCTACTCCCCGTACTGGGCCATAGGGCCGCGCGGGCTCGTCTTTGGGCGGCGGAACATCCGGAGGTCCTTTGCCGCGCAGCTCGCGCATTTCAAGGCCGAAGCGGCCTCGCGCATGGGGGGCGTGCCGGTGTTGATCGGCGAGATCGGCATCTCGTACAACCTCGCCGGGAGCCGCGCCTATCGCACCGGCGATTTCCGCCCGCAGGTCGGGGCCATGGACCGCAGCATGCGTGCCCTTGAGGATAACCTCCTCAGCTTCACCCTGTGGAACTATACCGCCGACAACACCAACGCGCGTGGGGATCAGTGGAATGGGGAGGACCTCTCCATCTTTAGCCGCGACCAGCAGACCAATCCCGCCGACATCAACTCGGGCGGGCGGGCTCTCGAGGCCGTGGTGCGGCCCTATGCGCAGCGCGTGGCCGGCGAGCCGCTGCGAATGGAGTTTGACCTCCGCCGGCGGGTGTTCGAGCTCGAGTTCCGGCATGACCCGACGGTAACGGCGCCGACAGAGATCTTTGTACCTGCGTACCAGTATCCGCGGGGCTACAGGGTTGAGGTCTCGGACGGCAGCTATGAGATAAAGCCGGAGAGCCAGTTGCTGATCTACAGGCACAGCGGCGAGCGGGAGGTGCACCGGGTGCGGGTGATGGCGTGAGGGGCCTGACTCGGGGCCAGATGGCCTGGCGGCGAGAGCGACGAGAGCTCTCGCCGCTTGTGTTTCTCCCGACTCCTCGTAGAATGGTGTGCTAGCCGAGATCGATGCATCTTCTCCGAGGAGGCTCCGCATGATCCATCTCTTCACACCCTTCACGCTGCGCAGCGTGCGCCTGCGGAACCGTATTGTGATGCCGCCGATGGCGATGTGGTCGGCGGGGGAGGACGGAGTCGCGACCGAGTGGCACTTTGCCCACTATGCTGCCAGGGCAGTCGGCGGAGTGGGGCTGATCATCCAGGAGGTGACGGCGGTCGAGCCGCGGGGCCGCATCTCAACCCGCGACCTCGGGCTGTGGGATGACCGTCAGGTCGAGCCGCTCTCACGGATCGTGCGCTTTTGCCGGGAGCAGGGCGCGGCGATGGCCGTGCAACTCGGGCATGCCGGCCGTAAGGCGTTCAGCTTTGACCGGGGTGTGGGCCCACAGACCCCCGTGGCGCCGAGCGCCATGGCGGCGGAGGAGGCCTGGGTAGTGCCCGAGGCGCTGAGCGAGGAAGGGATCGCGGAGGTCGTGGCGGCATTCCGTGCTGCCGCGCAGCGGGCCCATCGGGCCGGCTACGACGCCCTGGAGATTCACGCGGCGCACGGTTACCTGCTGCACCAGTTCCTCTCGCCGCTCTCGAACCACCGTCGGGACGCCTACGGCGGGTCGCTTGCCAACCGGGCAAGGATGCTGCTCGAGGTCGCGGACGCCATCCGCGAGGTGTGGCCGGCCGAAAAGCCGCTCCTCGTGCGCCTCTCGGTGACGGACTGGGCGCAGGGCGGCCTCACCACTGACGACTCGGTCCAGATTGCGCGCTGGCTCGCTGAGCACGGGGTCGACCTGATCGATTGCTCCTCCGGCGGCATCCTGCCGACGCCGCCACCGGATATCGGTCCGGGGTATCAGGTGCCGCTGGCCGAGGCGGTGCGATGCCAGGCCGGCCTGCCGACGTGCGCGGTAGGTCTGATCACCACCCCGGAGCTGGCGGAGGAGATTGTTGGCAACGGCCGCGCCGATCTTGTGGCGCTGGGGCGCGAGCTTTTGAGGAACCCCTTCTGGCCGCTACTGGCCGCCCGGGTGCTGGGTGTGGAGGTCGACTGGCCGGTGCAGTACGAGCGGGCGCGGCCCGGCATCTGACGCGAGGTGACATCCCCTTGCTGAGGGCGGGAGATGGCATAGTAGCAGCGCAGGGTAGTCGCGGGTCTGCCGCCCCTCGCGGCATCATCGGGCGGCCAGTGGTTCCTGCCCGGCCAAGGGCGGGCCGTGAGCGCGGAGGAAAGCCTGGTGTCGAACAACCCCCAGCGACGGCGCATCGGGATCGTGACGGATACGACGGCCGTCCTGCCGCCCGAGTACTGCGCGGCACACGGGATCCGCGTGGTCCCGCAGGTGATCATTTTTGGCGAGGAGAGCTTTTTGGAGGGTGTGGAGCTGTCCAGCGCCGAGTTCATGCGGCGGCTTCGGGCCTCGCCCCAGCTGCCCAAGACGGCGGCGCCGCCGCCCGGGCTGTTTGTCGAGGCCTATAAGGCGCTGCTGAGCGAGGCAGACATCATCCTCTCCATCCACCCGTCGACGGATGTCAGCGGCACGGTGCGCTCGGCGCTGACCGCCAGGGAGGAGAGCTTTCCGGGCGCTGACATCCGCATCCTCGATACGCGCACGGTCGGCGGGTGCCTCGGGGCGATGGTGCGCGCGGCCGCGAGCTGGGCCGAGAGCGGCCTGGAGGCTGCTGAGATCGCAGGCCGCCTGCAGGCCATGATCCCGCGCAGCCGGACCTTCTTCCTCATCCGCACCCTCGAGTATCTCCAGAAGGGCGGGCGGATCGGCGGGGCAGCGGCGCTCGTCGGGAGCGTCCTGCAGGTCAAGCCGATCCTCGAGCTGAGGAACGGGCGCGTCGAGGTGCTGGAGAAGGTGCGGGTGCACAGCCGGGCACGGGAGCGCCTCGTCGAGCTGGTGGCCGCCCAGTGCCCGCGCACGCCCGAAAGCTATCTCTGCGTCATGCACGCCGACGCGCAGCCCGAGGCCGAGGCGCTGGCCGCGGACCTGGGCGCGGCGGTAGGCACGGATCAGGTCCCCATCTATGAGGTCGGCGCCGCCATCGCCACCCATGGCGGGCCGGGGATTCTGGGCGTCGGCTTTTTCGCCTGAGGCGGGCCCGGCGCCTAGAGGCCCCGCCGGTATACGCGGTGCATCTTGTAGAAATCGACGCCGAGGTCGCGCAGGGTCAGCTGCATCTTGCTGTTGGAGACGCTGATCTGCACCACCTCGGCGTGCTCGTAGCGCCCCTCTGTGACGCTCTTGTGCATCTCACTGAAGATGAGCGCCATGCCCCCGAGCCCCTGGTACTCCGGCAGGATCCCCGCCCCGTTGAGGTTGATCCACCGCGTGCGCTTCAGCTCGATCAAGAGGTCTATCCAGCCGAAGGGGAAGAGGCGCCCGCGCGTGCGCTGGATGGCCGCCGAGACGTCCGGGTAGGCGAAGGTGAACCCGACGGGCTCGTCTCCCTTCATGACGACCTTGATCAGACGGGGGTCAGCCACGGCGAGAAGCTGATCGGCCAGGATCTTGACCTCGCCCTCGGTCAGGGGCACCTGGTCAAAGTTCAGGCCGAGTGACCGGTTGTACAGCTCCCGTATCTTGGGGACGAGAGCCAGCAGCTCCTTGCGGCTGCGGAAGCGGGGGACGTGCAGACCCCGGCGCTCTTTGACGCGCTCCGCAAGCTCGTGGATGCGGGAGGGGAAGGGCGCGTTGCGGCTCAGGTAGCCGGAGACGTCGTCGTCGAGCCGCTCAAAGCCGGCGGCAAGGACGAGGCCCTCGTAGTACTGTGGGTTGTACGGGATGCCCATGGCCGGCCGATGCTCAAAGCCCTTGACGAGAAGCCCGAGGCCATCGAGGGCCGTGAAGCCCTTGGGGCCGATGATCTCCCGCAGGCCGCGGTCGCAGGCCCAATCGAAGGCCGCTTCGAAGAGCCCCTGCGAGGCAGTGCGGTTGTCCTCACACTCGAAGAGGTAGAAAAAGGCCGTGCTCCTGCCGTGCACGCGATTAAAGTTCCGGTTCTCGAGCACGGCAATGCGGCCGATGGTGCGGTCTCCGTCGCAGGCGAGGAAAAAGGCCGCATCCGAGTGCTCGTAGAAGGGGTAGCGACGCCGGTCGAGCACGAGCCGCGCCTCGTGCGCAAAGGGTGGCACCCATTGAGGGACGTTTCGGTACAGCCTGAAGGGCAGCGCGAGCCACTCGCGCACGTCCCGGCGGTCGTCGGTGTCGAGCTGACGGATCTCCATGCGGCCTCCTCAGGGGTAGCCTAGGTCTTGAGCAGCTTGCTCCGCCCCCGCCCCGATGGCTGCAGGAGCAGGGAGAGGTCACGCTCCCGGGCGGAATCCTGGCCGGTGGCGAACCACTCCTGCCAGCGGGCGGGTGCGTCGAGGTCCTCCGCGCCGTGCGGGGTGAGGCGTCGGCGCACCCGGCAAAGCACGGGGGTGCTGACCGCCGTACCGGCGATGATGGCCTGTCCCTTGGAGAGCGCCGGCAGCTCGGCGAGCAGGTCCCGCCCGACGCTCTCGACGCTCTCGGCGACCCGGGCCTGGTCGACGGGGTTGACGATGCGCAGGATGAACTGGGTCATGCACTGCGAGAGCACATCCGGGTCGAGCCGCCCCGGGCGCTGGCTGATCAGCCCCACCGATACTCCGAACTTGCGGCCCTCGGAGAGGATGGTCTTGAGGACCTGCGAGGTGATCGCATCCGCCGAGGCAGGTGCAAAGTTGTGGGCCTCCTCGATGAGGACGAAGGCGGGATAGGGGAGATAGTCCTCGGCGCCCGACGCGGTCAGCCCCTTCTCGGTGTTCATCCGCGCCTGCAGCAGTCGGCGGAGAAGCGTTGCGACGACGACCTGCTGCTCGCGCTGATCGACCTCGTTGAGCTGCAGCACGGTGCAGCGCCCCGGCCGGAAAAGCTCGCCAAGGCTCAGGCTCTCAAAGTCGTCAAAGATGCTGCCGGGGCGCCACAGGCCGTTCAGGCGCCACATGAGCGCGCCCACGGTCGTATCCTCGTCGGGCTCGCGGTCGACGGCCTCGTCATCGAGGCGCTCGTCGGCTTCGGGATCGGTCACGGGCTTGCCGCTCGAACCGGAGCGCAGGACGACGCGGAACTGCCCCCTCGTCCACTTGTCCTTGTACCGACGCTCCACGATGTGGTAGGCACGGCCCAGGTAGTAGTGCATCTTCTCCGACAGGTTGGGGAGCAGGTAGCGCAGGTCCCCCAGCGTGAGGGAAGAGACGCGCACCTTGATATCGCCGGGGCGGATGATGCGCGTCTCGGGCTGGTAGTCGCCGGTGCCGAGGGCAGTCTGGAGCCCCGTGAGGGTGTCGTACTCGGCGTGGGGGTCGATGACGAGGACGGCGGCGCGGTTATGGGCGGCCATCAGCTCCTCGAGAAGCACCGCAGCCAGGTAGCTCTTGCCCGCGCCGGTAGCGGCGATGATGGCGAGGTGCGTGCTGGTGATGGCCGCCGCATCGAGGACGATGGGCACTGCGCCCTCCGGCCGGCTCAGGAGCGAGCCAACGTGGGCCGACCCGACCTCCCCCTGCCGACGGCGGTTGAGCACCTCCCTCAGCAGGGCGTGCTCAGCGATGTAGACCGGGTGACCGGCGCGCGGCGGCAGCCGCGGGTTGACAAAGTCGCGCAGCGCGGGGTCATAGTAGCCGAGGATGGTCACCGTGACCTCGAACAGCTCCGGCTCGCCCCGGTCATACCCGACCATCGCGGCGACCGCCTCGGGGCTCGCCAGCGGGTCGGCGAGAAAGCCGTCGGGGAAGAGGCGAACGGCCCGACGGTGCGCCACGCGCCCGAGGACCTGTCGCCTCTGGCCGTCGACGTCCGTCTCATAATAGACGAACTCGCCGTTCTTGACCAGGTGCCGGCGGTCCGGGGTGATAAAGGTGTACTCGTGGGCCGTCTCTCCGGGCCCTTTGGCGATGCCGATGGGTTCGGGTGTGCTCAAGGTTCCTCCTGCGGTCGGCGCGGTCGCGGCCTCCGCACTCGTGGTCACGTGATTGGGCCCCTGCGCGCACAACCTAGCCCAGCGGCTCGACGGCGGCGCGCCAGGCGACGCTGGCCCGCAGGACCTCGAGCCGCCGCGCGGCCTCCGGGCAGAGGGCCGCCAGCCGGTCGATCACCGTCAGCAGGAGGTGCCGGGCCAGCGGGCTGCCGAGGGCCATGAGCACCGGTGCATAGCCCAGGCGGAGGCCATCGGCGCCCTCGGCGTGGAAGGCGCGCACCTCTTCGTCAGCCATTGTTTCGACAGGAGCATCGAGCTGCGCGGAGCAGGGGGGCACTCCGTGCACGGGGGCGTGCTTCCCGTCCCAAAAGCCGATGGCCACGATGCCGACCAGGGTAGCCCTCTCGTTCAGCAGGTCAGGGCTAAAGACCGCAACGTCGGGCGCCGGCGAGAGGCGCGGCCCCAGGGTGCCATAGTCGGGGTTGAGAAGCACGGTGTTGTAGATCAGGCCGACGATGGCCGGCGGCGGGTCACACGCGACGCGGACAAAGCTGCCGAAGGCATAGTCCGCCGGGCGGGGCACCTCGGCGGCCTCCCCCGCCTGATAGACCTGGCAGGCATACTCGATGTGCCCGGAGGAACTGACGATCTTGCCGATGCGAATGGTGCACCTCCAGACAAGAAGGTGTTGGCCGCGATGCTCAGGACCTCCTCGCGCCCTTGGAGCCGGCCTTGCGACGGAAGCGGACGGGCAGGCCCTCGCCGCTGGCAAAGCGCTCAAAGGCCGCGTAGAATCGCTCCCGGTCCTCCATTGTGATCACCGAGAGGGCGTCGGCCGTCTCGATGGCATAGGGGTAACCGTTGCCAATCACGCACTCGGCGCGGACGACGTCGAGCGTGCGCTCGAGCTGCCCCTCCTCGATAATCCAGCGCGGGAACTCGAGGCGGACCGGCAGGTTGTCGGCCGTCGTCTTCAGGTAGACGAAGGCGACTTGCTCGTAGTACTTGCCCTCGCGGGGCTGCACCAGGTCGTCGCGGGCACAGATCCAGGCCGGGGTCCGATCTCCCCAGGCCAGAAGCGTCCGGAGAAAGGCACCGTCGGAGATCGGCCCCGAGGGCGACCGGCCCTCCAGCGTGTTGAGGGCAGCGACCAGGTCGGCCGCGCGGCTGGCATCGACGTAGGCGACCAGCGGCACCCGGCACTCGGTCGAGACGGTCAGGAGTCTGGAGACGGCCTGCACATACAGGGCCTGTCGCTCGGGCCTCATGTGCTGGGCGAAAGAGACGATCAGCGAACCGTCAAAGAAACAGACCGGCGCCGGGTCAGCACCCCGGTGCTCGCGCATGTACGATTCCAGGCGGAGGCACTCGCCCTGGAAGCGGCGCCAGTTGACCTGCCAGTCCGGGTAGTCACCGTCCTCTTCCCTATCGCCGGCAAGCTCCGGCGGCGCCAGCACCTCGAAGTAGATGTCCTTGACGTAACTGCCGGCAGGGTCGTGGCGATTCACGAACCAGCCGACCTGCACCGCGCCGACCGGTGGGTCGAGGTCGGTCGAAGGGCTGATCTGCGAGCCATCAACGGCGATGGTCGTCACGCCGAGGAGTACATCCCGTGCCCAGGCGCGCGCCTCCTCATGGT
>JAIMBM010000369.1 GCA_023511475.1 Anaerolineae bacterium | reverse complement strand
CCTCCAACTCCATGGTGAGGCGCCCAACCATGCGCTCCAACTCGGCAACACGCGCCTGCTCGACGCTGGCTTTCTCCGGAGATCCAAACACCAAAGGCGCCCGGTCGATGAACTGCTGCTTCCAGCGGTAGACGACGCTGTCCTTGAGGCGGTGCTCCCGGCAGATCTGTGCCACGCTCTTCGTACCAGACAGCAGATCAAGTACCACCTGCAGCTTGAACTCGGGTGTGAACCGACGATACTGGCTGCCCATGTGAACCCCTCCTGAACTCAGTATAGGCTGGAACACCCACTTTTCCTAGTGTCCAGTTTTTGGGGTCCACTACACTCCCGGCCACCGCCCACCACGAAAAAAGCCACCCCGCGCAGGGGTGGCTCTCAAGGTACGTCTTTCCCTCCCTACGCCGGCATGACCCGGATCAGGTTCGTCGGTAGTCCCCACAGCATGCGCAAGGGGAGCTCTCAGCCCGGTTTGTCCGGGCTCCCGAGGAAAGAGCTATGCGGTTGTAGAGTCAGTATAGCACGGGATGTGCGGGAGGGCGAATCGGGGTGAGGGCTCTGGTGCCATTCAGGCCTGGAGTGCGCCTCCCGCAGCCCGACAACCCACAGCAGGAGGGCCCCCTTCCGGTTGACCCTCCACACAGACCATGCTATAGTAACGTCACAAGATAAGAATGTCGCGGGCCTGCCGTAAAGGACTCATCTTACGCCGGCGAGGGCAGGTCGCTTCAGGTGGCCAGCAGCGGTGCTGCCGGCTTCGCGTCGGAAGCCAAGGGGTAAGGTGCAGGCCCGTGTCGCGGCGGCAGCACACCGCAGTCAAGACGAGGAGCGGCTCCTCGCGCCATCCCTGGTTCGGGATGGCCCCGGAGCCGCTCCTGCCGACCGAAGGCCGTCGTCAATCCGCCTCAAACCTCCGCACAAACCAGGTCTTGACCACCTGCGTCAGGAGGATGTAGCTCAAGAGCATCGCCGCCAGGAGCGCCCAGTACAGAGCGGGCAACGGCACAAAGCCCAGGATGCCGGCCAGCGGCGAGTAGGGCAGGAGCGCCCCGATGGTCACGATGGCGAGCGACGTCAGGATCAGCGGCCGGCTCGCCCGGCTCTGGATGAACGGTATCTTGTTGGTACGGATCACATGGATGATCAGCGTCTGCGTGAACAGCGACTCCACGAACCACCCTGTGTGGAACAGCTGCTGATGATACAGGTCCGGCCTCGCCCAGGCGCCGAACACGAAGAGCATGATCAGGTAGGTGGCATAGTCAAAGATCGAGCTGATCGGCCCGATGTACACGATGAACCGCCGGATCTCGCCGATGGCCCACTTCCGCGGCCTTGCCAGCCACTCCCGGTCCACATCATCCGTCGGGATAGCGGTCTGCGAAAAGTCGTAGAGCAGGTTGTTGGTCAGGATCTGCAGCGGCAGCATGGGCAGGAAGGGCAGGAAGATGCTCGCGCCTACCACGCTGAACATGTTCCCAAAGTTCGAGCTGGCCGCCATCTTGACGTACTTGATGATGTTGCCGAACACCCTGCGGCCCTCGACGACGCCGTCGCGCAGCACGAGCAGGCTGTTCTCCAGCAGGATGATATCCGAGGACTCTTTGGCGATGTCCACGGCGCTGTCGACAGAGATGCCGACGTCGGCCGTGCGCAGCGCTGGAGCGTCGTTGATTCCGTCGCCCATGAAGCCGACCACGTGGCCGCGGGCTTGTAGGGCACGGATCACGCGCTCTTTGTGCGCGGGCGACAGCCTGGCGAAGACGGTGACCCCTTCAACGTGCGCACCCAACTCGGCATCGGTCATCCCTTCGATCTCGCCGCCCAGCAGGATGCGCTCGACGGGCAGGCCAACCTCCTGGCATATCTTGCGGGTCACTACCTCATTATCCCCGGTCAGGATCTTGACCTGCACGCCAAGCCCGGCCAACTCCACTATGGCCTCGTGGGCCGTGTCCTTGGGCGGATCCAGGAACGCCAGGAAGCCGAGCAGGGTCAGGTCTCGCTCGTCCTGCACCGAGTAGAGCCTCTCCTCATCGGGCAGGCGCCTCAGTCCCAGGGCCAGAACCCGAAAGCCGTCACCACTCAGCTGCTCCACCAGCGCCAGCGCCTCGCGGCGGTATCCCTCGTCCAGGGGGATAGTGCTGTCGCCATCCTGGACTGTGGTGCACAGGCCGAGCACCTCATCCACTGCACCCTTGCAGATGAGCAGATGGCCATCGCCCTTCTCATGGACAACCACCGACATCCGCTTCCTGACAAAGTCGAACGGTATCTCATCGACCTTGCGATAGGCAACCTCGGGCTGCAGTTCGGCCTGGACTTCGCGATGGTCCAGGATCGCCACATCCATCATGTTCTTCAGACCCGTCTGATAGTAGCTGTTGAGGTAGGCGAGCTCCAGAACCTGATCGCTCTCCTGGCCGTGGATGTCCACATGCCGCTCGAGCACGACCTTGCCAAGGGTGATCGTGCCGGTCTTGTCGGTGCAGAGCACATCCATCGCCCCAAAGTTCTGGATGGCATTCAGGCGCTTGACGATGACCTTCTTGCGTGACATCGAGATGGCGCCCTTTGACAGGTTCACCGTCACGATCATGGGCAGCATCTCGGGCGTCAGGCCGACAGCTACGGCGAGCGCAAAGAGAAACGCGTCCAGCCAGTTGCCTTTGCTCAGGCCGTTGATCAGGAACACGGCAGGTACCATCAGGCCCATGAAGCCGATCATCAACCAGGTGAACCTGTTGATGCCGACGTCAAAGCTGGTGACCACCTGGCGGCCGGCAACGCTCTTGGCCAGCGAGCCAAAGATCGTGTCACTCCCGGTAGTCAATACCAGCGCCGTGGCCGCGCCAATCTCCACGTTCGTGCCCATGAAGCAGAGGTTGCCGGCCTCCAGCGGGTTCTGCAGAGGCCTGGCCTCTGCCGCTGCGGTCTTTTCCACCGGCAGCGCCTCCCCTGTGAGCGTCGCCTGGTTCACGAACAGGTCCTTGGCGGAAAGCACCCGGACGTCCGCGGGCACCATGTCGCCCGCCGCCAGCATGATCACGTCGCCGGGGACCAGTTCCTGCAGCGGGATCTCCTGCTTCTGCCCGTCGCGGATCACCGTAGCGGTCGTCGACACCATCGCCCTGAGCTCTTCCGCAGCGGCGTCGGCGCGCGCCTCCTGGAAGTAGCGCAGCGACACGCCAAGGACCACCATCACACTCATCATGACGGTGGCCTTGACGTCTCCCGTGATCAGAGAAATAAGCGCCAGCACGAGAAGCAGGATGACCAGCGGGTTGCGGACGTTCGAGAGCAGTCGGTCGAACCAGGTGAGGCGCTTCTCCCGCACGGCCTGATTCGGACCATACTTCTCCAGGCGGCTCTCGACCTCCGCCGCGGACAGGCCCTGCAGTGTCACGCCGTACGACTGCAGCACGGCCTGTGGCTCATTTCTCGCAGCCTCAAGCAACACCGGTGCCGCACGTGCGACCAGTGCATGAGTCCCGTTGGCTCTTCGCCCGATGGCGCCATAGACGGTGTTGAGGAGCCCCATGGCCCTTCACCTCCAGTGTAGAGTTGCGGCTGAGCAGCAGCCGCACTGAGCTACGACGTCACGGGCCAGGGGATGTGCTATCCGGCGGAATGAGGGCAGAGGAAGGGGGGACAAGGGTAAAAAGGCGCTGCCTCGGTGTGGGGCTACGAGGCAAGGCGTCTCGGAAAAGCTCTACCTGCTCCCCGTGACTCCCTCCCGGCGGCGCAGCCGCGGCATGCAGCAAGCAGCCGGGCCTCGGATCTCTCGGATCCGCCCGGCGACATCGGCTCCCGATCCGCGCGCTGGACGTCCGCGCCAGCTTCCGGCAGCCGCCGCGCCACCCTTTAGTTGTCCCGGCACACCCTGACCCGACTGTTTCTCAGGGTTACTGCCGTCGTCCATGCACTCACCCCCTTGCCACGCCTGTGCTGTACTCAAGTAGCCGGTATCGGCCCCAGCACAGGGGCAAAAAGAGACCTCCCCGTCAGCCGACCGCGGGGAGGTCACAACACGAGCCTTTGCTCTGCAGCCAAGTCGAATGCTACAGGGCACCCCCACTGGTCGAGCTTTGGCACTGCGCGTCGTAGGGAACTCGGTCCCAGCCACTTTGAGCAAAGCCTTAATCCGACCTTGCCTAGCCTACCCCTTGGCGTCTCTCGACGTTTCGGAGCAGCGGCCTGTGTACCGCGCAGGAGCCTCACCTAACGAGGGTCCTTTCTGCGGCGCACATCATATCACCTTGGTCGCCGTTTGTCAAACAGACAGTCTCG
>JAIMBM010000368.1 GCA_023511475.1 Anaerolineae bacterium | reverse complement strand
GCCGGGGCACGCGTACGCTCTCTGACACGGACTTTCAAGCCGTCACGCCGGACGGGCGGCACAAGACGCGCTTTGTCATCGTCGACGCCGTCGGAGTGTGCGAGAGCGACAAAGGCGACTCGCGCCCACTGGACCGCAAGCCCAGCGTGTCCTTCAGGACGCTGCTTACGGAGATCGCCATGGGCGTGCGCGATGAGGACACCCTCACCTCCCTGGCGAGCCGCCTGGCGCGGCTGGATCGCGAGATCGGCCCGGAGGAGCGGGAGCAGATCGCACAGGCTTCCGGGGGAGCCACGCTCAAGGAGGTCGTCAACCGCCTCCTCGATGCCGTCGACCCGGACGTGCAGGCCCGGCGCGCACAGGAGCAGAGCGCCGGCGCTCCGCCGGGCGAAGCGGAGCAGCGTCAGGCGGCCGAGGCGCTCGCCGCCGAGGCCTGCGCGCCCTTTGACAGCCCTCGCCTGCGAGAGACTCTCCTTGAGATCAAGCAGCGCAGCGAGCAGATCATCGACACCGTCAGTCAGGACGCCGTCCTCAGCGCCGGCTACGACGAGCAGGCGAAGGCGCGGGCGCGGACCATCGTCGACACCTTTCGCCGCTTCATCGAGGAGAACAAGGACGAGCTGACGGCCCTCCAGCTCATCTACAGCCGCCCCTACGGCCAGCGGCGCCTGACCTACGAGGCCATCAAGGAGCTGGCGCAGGCGGTGGAAAAGCCGCCCTACCTCCTCACCCCGGAGGCCGTGTGGCAGGCCTACGAGCAGCTCGACCGGGCGCGGGTCCGGGGCGCCGGCCCGCAGAAGCTCCTCACCAACCTGATCTCGCTCATCCGCTTCGCCGTGGGCGAGAGCGACGTCCTCGAGCCCTACCCGGACACGGTCAGCGCGCGCTTCGACGAGTGGCTTGCCGCGCAGGAGGCCCTCGGCCGCACCTTCACGCCGGAGCAGATGGAGTGGCTGCTGATGATCCGCGACCACATCGCCACCAGCCTGCGCATCGAGGTCGCCGACCTCGACCTGGCGCCCTTTTACGAGCGCGGCGGGCCGCTGAGGGCCTATCAGGTGTTCGGCGAGGCGTTCGACGGCGTTCTGCAGGAGTTGAATGAGGCGTTGGCAGCATGAGTGACGGTCAGTCGCACCAGCTTCCCAGAGGATGGACGTGGGCAACGCTTGGCGATGTCGGAGCCGTGTCGTCAGGAGGGACGCCGCCAACGCAAGACCCCGCCAACTTTGGCGGGACAATACCGTGGATCACGCCCGCCGATCTGTCGAGCCACAAAGACATGCTCGTCAGGCGGGGGTCGAGAAACTTGACCGAGCAGGGGCTTCGATCTAGTTCGGCCGTTCTCCTCCCGGCCGGCACAGTATTGTTCTCTTCACGAGCGCCCATCGGCCGCGTGGCCATCGCCGCGAACGAGCTCACCACCAACCAGGGCTTCAAGAACCTCACACCGTACCCGGGGGTCCTCAGCACGTATGTGTTTTACTACCTGAAGGCAAGCAAAACCCTTGCGGAAAGCCACGCCAGTGGGACCACGTTCCTCGAGTTGTCCGCTGCAAGGTTTGAAGGTATCCCTATACCGGTGCCGCCTACTGCCGAGCAGCAGCGCATCGTGGCCCGGCTGGACGAGCTGTTCACGCGCCTCGACGCGGCGGTCGAGGCGCTGCAGAGGGTCAAGGCCCAGCTCGGCCGCTACCGCCAGGCCGTGCTCAAGGCGGCCTTCGAGGGCAAGCTCACGGAGGCGTGGCGGCAGACAGGATGCCAGCGTGAAGCCGGTGCCTCCCGCGCGGCGGGCAATGACGGCGCACTTCGGAAGCTGCACGAGTGCACCGTCCTGATCACCAAGGGAGAGTCGCCAAGCTGGCAGGGCTTCTCCTACGTCGAGCAGGGCGTGCCGTTCGTGCGGAGTGAGAATGTCCTCTGGGGATATGTGAACACAGCATCAGTCGTCCGAGTGCCGCGCGAGTTCCACCAGAAGTTGAGCCGCTCCAGACTCAGGCCCGGGGACGTGCTGATCAACCTGGTCGGTGCCTCCATCGGCCGCTGCGGTGTGGTTCCGCGCGAGCTAGCAGAGGCGAACATAAACCAGGCGGTCGCCCTGGTACGCCCGGCCGCCAATCTGCTCCCTGAGTACCTCATGTACCTGCTGCTGTCGCCACCCGTGCAGCAGTACATCCATGCCCAAAAGGTCGAGACTGCTAGAGCGAACATCAGCCTCACCGATCTGAGACATCTACGGATATGGGTCCCGTGTCTGCGTGAGCAGGAGCGAATCGTCCGCGAGATCGAGCGCCACCTATCTCTCGCGATGCAGGTGGGCGCTACCGTTGACGGCGCCCTGAGGCGTGCCGAGCGCCTCCGCCAGGCCATCCTCAGGCGCGCCTTTGAGGGCCGCCTCGTCCCACAGGACCCTAACGACGAGCCGGCGGAGGTCCTTCTGGAGCGCATCCGGGCGCAGAGGGCGCAGCGGGCGGCCGCCGGCAAGCGTGGCCGTGGGGGTGGGGACCCCTCCCCTGGCCCCTCCCCCGCGCTTGGCAGGCGGAGCGGCAGGCCAGCGCGGGGGAGGGGAAGCGCCCCGCCATGATGCACCTGCTTGGCGCCGAGACGAATGCAGCGGGAGCGGAGGGCGGTCAGAGACAGGCAGCCGCGCTACCGGGCGGGGGTCGCGTCACTCCCGCAGATCGCCTCAGACCACGGTGGGCCGGCGCATCGCGGCGATAACCGCCCCTCTCCGGCGCTGGGCGAACGCCACAGCAGCACAGCGCCGGGGAGGGGAAGGGGGTGGGGTTCACATGCTGGCAGAGTCCGGAAAGTGGGCAGCATGTCCAGGCGAGGCATCGTCTCCGGGCAGAGAGTGACCGAGGGCAAACGCCGCCGGGCGCGGGAGCTCAGGCGCGAGATGACGCCGGAGGAGCGGGTCCTGTGGAGACACCTGCGTGACCATGGCCTGCAGGGTCTGCACTTCCGGCGCCAGCAGGTCATCGACGGCTATATCGTCGACTTTTTCTGCAGTGCGGCGGCGCTAGTGCTTGAGGTAGACGGCGAGGTGCACAAGGGCAGGCTGAAAGCGATGCCGAGCGCGACCGGGCCCTGGCCGCACGGGGCCTGCGCGTCCTGCGCATCCTCAATGGCGACGTCAGGCGCGACCTGGCTGGTGTGCTCGGCCGCATCGCCCGCGCCGCCCAAGCCGAGGCGCGGGCTCCTGGCAGCGGGCTCCCGCGGAGACCAACAGCAGACAAGGACGAGTGAATGGCGAACGAATCCGCAACCATCGTACAGCGCCTCTGGAACTACTGCCACGTCCTCCGCGACGATGGCGTCAGCTACGG
Organism: Anaerolineae bacterium; assembly: GCA_023511475.1. Taxonomy (GTDB): domain Bacteria; phylum Chloroflexota; class Anaerolineae; order SpSt-313; family SpSt-313; genus SpSt-313. The sequence goes on along the minus strand of JAIMBM010000368.1, from coordinate 967 downwards.
CGACTATGTCGAGCAGCTGACCTACCTGCTCTTCCTCAAGATGGCCGACGAGCAGACGCGGCCGCCCTACCGGCGCCCCTCGATGATCCCGGAGGGGCTCGACTGGCCGAGCCTGCTCGAGCGCGACGGCGACGCCCTCGAGGCGCACTATCGCCACATCCTCGAGACCCTCGGCAAGGAGGGCGGGCTGCTCGGGGTCATCTTCCGCAAGTCCCAGAACCGCATCCAGGACCCCGCCAAGCTGCGCCGCCTCATTGAGCTGATCGACGGCGAGACCTGGGTCGGCCTTGACGTCGACGTCAAGGGCGAGATCTATGAGGGGCTCCTGCAGAAAAACGCCGAGGACATCAAGAGCGGCGCCGGGCAGTACTTTACCCCGAGGCCGCTGATCCGCGCCATCGTCCAGGTCATGCGGCCGCGGCCCGGGGAGACGGTCTGCGACCCCGCCTGCGGCACCGGCGGCTTCCTCCTGGCGGCGCACGACTATGTAGCGCACAGCTATCCCCTCGATCGGGACCAGAAGCAGTTCCTCAAGCTCCACACGCTGAAGGGCACGGACATTGTCGATGCCGTGGCCCGGCTGTGCGTGATGAACCTGTACCTGCACGGCATCGGCGGGGACGAGAGCCCCATCACCGTCGGCGACTCGCTCGCGGCCGACCCCGGAGAGCGGTATGACCTGGTGCTCACCAATCCGCCCTTTGGCCGCAAGAGCTCGATCACCATCGTCAACGGCGAGGGCCGGGCCGAGCGGGAGGCCCTGATCTACGAGCGCCCCGACTTTTGGGCCACGACCTCCAACAAGCAGCTCAACTTCCTGCAGCACGTCAAGACCCTGCTCAAGATCAACGGCCGGGCCGCCATCGTCGTCCCGGACAACGTCCTGTTCGAGACCGACTTCCCGCATCCGACCAGCCTGTCTCCCGGGCCCGCCTCGTCGTCGAGGTCGTCGAGGTACGCGCGCACC
>JAIMBM010000367.1 GCA_023511475.1 Anaerolineae bacterium | reverse complement strand
GGCAGAGGGTGAGGAGGTTTCATGGCCAGATATACGGAAGCGGTCTGCAAGCTGTGCCGCCGCGAGGGCGAAAAGCTCTACCTGAAGGGTGAAAAGTGCTACACGGACAAGTGCCCGGTGTCGCGGCGCGCGTACGCACCCGGCTTGCATGGCAGGAAAGGGCAGTTCCGGCGCAAGGTGTCGGACTATGGTCTGCAGCTTCGGGAGAAGCAGAAGGTGCGCCGCATCTATGGCGTGCTCGAGGCCCAGTTCCGACGGTATTTCCGCGAGGCGGAGCGACAGTCGGGCGTTACGGGCACGAACCTGCTGCGCATGCTGGAGCAGCGCCTGGACAATGTGGTCTACAGGTTGGGTTTTGGTGCTTCGCGGAGCCAGGCGCGTCAGCAGGTGCTGCACGGGCACATCGAGGTGAATGGCCGCAAGGTCAACGTCCCATCCTACCAGGTCAAGCCCGGCGATGTTGTGGCGGTGCGGGAGCGCAGCAGACGACTGGCCGAGTTCCGGGACCTGCCAGAGATTCTCGAGCAGAGGGCTGTGCCGGAGTGGCTCAGCCTGGATGCTGCTCGCCTGACCGGACGCGTGCTCAGCCTCCCGTCGCGTGAGGCGGTTGACATTCCTCTGCGTGAGGAGTTGATTGTAGAGTTCTATTCCCGCTAGGGATGACAGCCTGGCTGCCAACACACCAGGCTGAGGAGGTAAAGTCCCTTGTCGAATGCTTTTGTATTGCCAAAGATCGAAGGCCAGGTGATCACGCGCAACTATGGGCGGTTCATCATAGGCCCACTTGAGGGTGGCTATGGCGTGACGGTCGGCAACGCCCTGCGGCGCGTGTTGCTCTCATCTTTGACTGGGGCCGCCGTGACGTCGATGCGCGTCAGCGGCGTCTTTCACGAGTTCTCTGATATTCCGGGCGCCAAGGAAGATATGACGACGCTGATGCTGAACGTCAAGCAGTTGCGGCTGCGGTCGATGGCCGATGGCCCTGTGTACCTGCGGGTCGACACCGTCGGCAAGACAGTCGTGACCGCCGGCGACCTTGAGGCGCCCAGCGAAGTCGAGATCATCAATCCGGAGCTGCATCTCCTCACCCTCGACTCGCCGGATGTTGAGCTGGAGATCGAGTTCGAGGTTCAGAAGGGGCGTGGCTACTCGCCTGCTGAGGAGCGTGGCAAGCTGCCGATCGGGCAGATACCGGTGGATGCCATATTCAGCCCGGTGCGCAAGGTCAACATCAGCATCGACCGGACCCGAGTTGGCCAGGTGACCAACTATGACCAGCTGACGCTCGAGATCTGGACCGATGGCACCGTTCGTCCATCCGAGGCGCTGAGCCAGGCAGCCCGGCTGCTGATCAGGCACTTTACCGCGATGGCCGAGTACGTGGAGGAAGAGGTCGAGGAGCATCCAGTTGCTGTGATCGCGCCGACGGGCACGCCGGCAGATGAGATGCCGATCGAGGACCTCAACCTCTCAATGCGTGCCTACAACTGCTTGAAGCGGGCTGGAATCACCAGGGTGGGCGAGGTGCTGGCCAAGCTCTCCAAGGGTCAGAACGAGATTCTGGCGATCCGCAACTTTGGGCAAAAGTCGCTGGACGAGCTGGTCGAGCGGCTGCGGGAGCGCGGGCTCTGGGGCGAGGGAGCGGGCCCGGTCGAGGAGGCGGAGGCTGTGGAGACGACCTCCGCGGTGGAGGAGTGAGCGGCGTGCGCCTCTCGTGGGCGCGGCGCCGATGACGAGAGAGGGTTAGCCTTCATGAGACACAGAGTGGCTGGCCGCCATCTGGGCCGTTCGCTTGGGCAACGGCAGGCGCTATTCAGGAATCTCATTACAGAGCTTTTCCGACACGATCGCATCAGGACGACTGAGGCCAAGGCCAAGGCGGTCCAGGCACAGGCGGAGAAGCTGATCACCGTGGCCAAGCGTGGCGACGTGCAGGCGCGCCGTCACGTTGCGGCCGTGCTGACCGACGAGGCTGTGGTGAAGCGCCTCGTGGACGAGATCGCGCCGCGATACATGGAGCGGCCGGGCGGATACACACGCGTGGTGCACCTGGGGCCGCGGCAGGGAGACGCCGCGCCGATGGTGCTGTTGGCGCTGGTGGAGTAAGGCGATCGAGGCTCACCTCGTTGCGGCACTGGTGGAGTACGACGGTACCGACTATGCCGGCTTCCAGTTGCAGAAGCGCGGCCGGACGGTGCAAGGCGAGCTCGAGAAGGGGCTCGCGACCGTCGTGGGATCGCCGGTGCGAGTCGTTGCCGCAGGGCGGACCGATGCTGGCGTGCATGCGTGGGGTCAGGTGGTCCACCTGCGCGTTGCCTGGAGCCATGGCCTCTCGGACCTGCAGCGAGCGTGGAACGCCAATCTGCCGCAGGACGTGGCCATTCGCGCCCTGGCGCGGGTGCCGGAGGGGTTCCATGCCCGGTTCAGCGCCCGCAGCCGGACGTACCGTTACCAGATCAACAACGAGCCCGTGCGCTCCCCCCTTGTGGCGCGCTACACCTGGCACGTGCGGCGACCGCTGGACGTGGCCCGCATGGATGAGGCCTGCTCCACGCTGATAGGCCGGCACGACCTCGCCGCATTGGGGCGGCCGCCGTCGGGTGAGAGCACGGTGCGGGAGGTCCTCAGGGCGCGTTGCTGGACGACGGGCAGGCTGGTCTTTCTGGAGGTAGAGGCCGACGCATTCCTGCAGCACATGATGCGTCGACTGGTCGCGATGGCAGCTGAGGTTGGGCTCGGGCGCTTGACGGTGACGGGGTTCGTGGATATCATCCGTGCGCGTGACCCGCGCGGCGTGCCGGGAATGGCGCCGCCCAACGGGCTCTTTCTCATGGCTGTGCGCTACGACCCCGAGGTGTTGCAATGGTCGCTGCCATCACCGGAGACGTGGCAGAAGGAGAGTTGTTTCGCGTGAAGACCTATGCGGTGAAGGCGGGGGAGATCCAGCGAGACTGGTACGTGGTGGATGCCGAGGGCCAGACACTTGGCCGCCTGGCCACGCAGATTGCTCGCATCCTCCGCGGGAAGCACAAGCCCATCTTCAGCCCGCACCTGGACGTGGGCGACTATGTGATCGTCGTCAATGCCGAAAAGGTCCGCGTCACAGGCCAGAAGATGAGCCAGAAGATGTACTACCGGTACTCAGGCTATCCTGGTGGTCTGAAGACGACGCCGTTGGCGGAGGTGCTGGCGCGGCACCCGACGCGGGCCATCGAGCATGCGGTAAAGGGGATGCTGCCCAGGAATCGGCTTGGGCGCGCCATGTTCAGGAAGCTCAAGGTCTACAAGGGGCCGGAGCATCCGCACCAGGCCCAGCAGCCGCGCAAGCTGGAGCTCTAGCGGCGTCGGCAGCCAGGCAGTCATCAGGAGGAGATCAGTGGCCGTCAGATACTACTATGGCACCGGGCGGCGGAAGGAAGCGGTCGCTCAGGTGCGTCTCTATCCGGGAACGGGCTCTGTCATCGTCAATGGCAAGCCCGCCGAGGAGTATTTCGCCCGCGATGTCGATATGTACTGCCTCCGCGGCCCGCTGCAGGCGACCGGGATGAGCGATCGCTTCAACATTATGGTACGCGTGACCGGCGGCGGCATCACCGGTCAGGCCGAGGCGATCCGGCATGGCATCGCCCGTGCCCTGCTCGAGGCCGACCCCGAGTTGCGCCCCGTGCTGCGGAAGGCCGGCTACCTGACCCGCGATCCCCGGGTCAAGGAGCGCAAGAAGCCCGGCCTGAAGCGCGCACGCAAGGCGCCGCAGTACACCAAGCGCTAAGCCGAAGCGCCGGACCCGGCGGCCGTCACGCCGGGGCAGGAGTCCGCTGGCAGGGTGTGCCCGGCGTGGCGCCGCGCCCGGCCGACTTGGGCCATGCATTGGTAGCAAGAAGGGCTTGCGAAGTCAGGTCTTCGCAAGCCCTTTGTGCTGGTTCTGCAGGCAGCGTGGAGCGACGGCCGGCAAGCCCTTCCTGCCAGAAACTGAGGGGCGGGCAGGCTGCATGAGTAGCCGCCCTCGGCCCTTGCCGGAGGGTGCCCCATCCCCCCATAGGCGCTAACTTTGCCGTCCCACAGTTCACGGAAGGCCTCCCGCCCAGGCCGTTGCCCCTGCGGTCGGCAGGATTTCCCATCTCCGACCCCTGGGGTCGCTCCTCCGCAGCTCTGCGCCATCCCCCCGGCCCCCTTCCCCGCCGCGGCGGGGGCGGGGCGCGGGGTGGGGGCACTTACGAAGGAAAGCACGCTGACATCCCGCAAAGTTATAGCCTGTGGGGACAGGTGGAGGGGGGTCCCCGAAGAGCTGGCGCAAAGCCGATCCG
>JAIMBM010000366.1 GCA_023511475.1 Anaerolineae bacterium | reverse complement strand
GGCGCCGCCCGCGGGCGGCGCCAGCCAACTCGCCACCCCCTCCAGGGTCTGAGCCGGGCGAGGCTGGAGCTGAACACCCGGCTGCCACCAGGGCGCCGCGCACCCCTACCAACGCAACAGACAGCTCTCAAAGGTCAGCCCCGGCCCAAAGGCCATCAGCACGGCAAGGTCGCCGGGGCGTGGCTCGCCGCTTCGGCGCATCTCATCGAGGACAAAGAGGACCGTGGCCGAAGACAGGTTGCCGTACTCGCGGAGCACCCGCCGGGAGAATCGCAGGGCCTCGGCCTCGAGGTCAAGCGCGCGCTCGAGATAGTCGAGGATCAGCGTCCCGCCGGGATGGATGCCCCAGAAGCGAACGTCGGAGCGGCGCAGTCCGTGGGGCGCTAGCAGCGCATCAACGAGCATGGCGGCTTGCGCGCGGAGGACGTTGGGCACGTAGGAGGAGAGGGTCAGCCTGAATCCCCCGTCGCCGACGTGCCACGCCATGTGGTGCAGGGTCTGATAGTCACTGAAGGTGCGCTGATCGATGAGATAGGGCCCGGGGGCTGCCTCGCCATCGAGGAGCACGGCGGCGGCGCCATCCCCAAAGAGCGCCATCGCGAGGAGGTTGTCGGTGCCCGGATCATCCTGAAAGTGCAGCGTGCCCAGCTCGATGCACAGGACGAGTGCGCGGGTCTCGGGAGAGGCGCGAACGGCGCTCGCGGCGCGGTAGAGGCCGGGAAAGGCCGCATAGCATCCCATGGCCCCGATGAACGTGCGGCGCAGGTCGTGCCGCATGCCGAGGTCGGCGGCCAGCAGGAGGTCGAGGCCGGGGGTGTCAAAGCCGGTACAGGAGACGACGATCAGGTCGTCGATGTCGCCGGGGGCGAGGCTGGCATCCTCCAGACAGCGGGAGATCGCCTCGGCCGCGAGCGGGCGGGCGTGGCGCATGTAGGCCTCGTTGCGCTCGGCAAAGGTGCGCCTGCGGTCGTAAAAAGAGCCGTCGCCGAAGACGCTGTGGCGGTAGTCGATCTGCGCGCTCATAAAGGCGGCGCGGGCAAGCCGGTTGGGTCCAAGGCGCGGCTCGATGAACTGCTCGTAGATGTCCTTCTGCGCGTGGCGGTACGGAGGCACGGCAGTGGCGAGGCCCCGGATGGCGGGATCAGGCATGTGCGCCTCCCCTGTCGCGGTTGCGTGCGACGCAGAGTCCGGCACTGCACGGTACCCGCCGGTGGCAGTGCCTGCCTCGGCTGGCGGGTTCTCCCGGGCTGTGGCTCCCTATCAGCAACCGCTATACCACCGCGGGTTCAAGGAGGGCAAAGATACCGCGGTCGGCGTCCATACTCGCCCTCACGCCGAGCGGCATCGGGATGTTGACGATCGCGTGGCCAAACTCCAATCCGGCCAGGATGGGGTAGTTGTAGCCATCGGTGGCCTCGAGCACCACCTCGCGTAGCGTCGGCATGCGCTCGACGGCGATGGCCTCATCGGCCTGGTGGACCGTGCCGATCAGCATCCCGGCGATCCTCTCCAGGACGCCCGCCAGCCGCAGCTGCCACAGCAGGCGGTCGATGGCCGAGAGCGACAGGCCGATCTCTTCCCAGAAGAGGAGTGCCCCCTCAAAGGCCTGGAGCGGAGGAAAGAAGGGCGTGCCGAGCAGCCGGCACATCACCTGCAGGCACCCGCCGATCAGCGGGCCTTGTGCTCGACCGCCCCGCCAGGCGACTCGCTGCCCCAGCCAGCCTGGCACCTCGCCGAGCGGCTCAGGCTGCGTCAGCAGGCGAACGTAGAGATCGGCGGCGAGGCCCTGAATGGCGGGAGAGGCCTGCGGGAAGCTCAGCCCGAGCCCGAAGGAGAGGTCGTCCATGTGAAAGCCCACCAGCCCGCAGCGGGTGTACAGGGCCAGATGGTAGCTTGTGACGTCGCTCATGCCGATGAAAGGCTTGGGGTGCTGGGCGATGAGGTCATAGTCCAGATGAGGCAGGGTGCGGATGGCCGAAGCACCGCCAGCCTGAGCGATGATCCCCTTGACCTCGGGGGCTACGAACATGCGATGGATGTCGGCTGCCTGCTGCAGGGGTGTACCGGCCATCCAGCCGCTCCTGAGACGGACGGTCCGCCCCTCGCGCAGGTGAAAGCCGAAGGCGCGGAGAACCTCCTTGCCCTGGCGGTACTGGCCGGGCTCCAGCACGGGCCGAGAGGGAGCGACGATGCCGATGGTATCTCCGCGCTGCAGCGCAGGTGGCTTTAGCAGGGCTATCCCATGCATGGTGACTTTGGCCGCAAGGCGCAGTGGGCGTGTCCCGCCGGGCTGACGGGCCGCACAGGGTGTCTCGGAGCCACGAGGCGTTGGTGCCGACTGCTCACACCCGGCGCTCGACCACAATGGTGCACTCGGCGACCAGTGCAGCGATGGCGCCGACGGCCGCCAGGGTCGGTGCGAGCAGGGCGCCGACAACGCCCAGCGTCAGCGGGAACTCGACCAGAACGCGGTCGTCCTGCTTGATGATGACCCGCCGGACGTTGCCCTCGCGGACGATCTGCTTGAACTTTTCCAGGAGCTCGGTACCCGAGACGCGGAACTCTTCGCGGCGCACGCCCTCGCCGCCCGTTGTGCTCCTCATGGTGGCCTCCTCCTGCTGCGCCAGCTCTTCAGCCTCACCCACTGCCTCCTCGGTCTTGCGTGCGTCGAGCCACTCCTGCAGTTGGTCCCTCACACGGGCGCCGAGGCCGCTGGCGATGGTGTGCCAGCTGGCGTCTGGCGGAGCACCCACCCAGCTCCCGAGGCCGGCACGCACGCGGCTGTCGACATGGCGGGTGATGACCTCCCACCGGGCCTCTTCGGGTTGCGCAACGCCGCTCCAGCGTGCCACATGCTCGCGGGTGCGCGCCTCGATCTTGCGGCCGACCTCTTCCCAGTTGTCGCTGGCCGAGGCTCCCGCCCAGCCACCGAGGGCCTCTTTGGTCCTGCTCTCGATGCGCAGCCCAACCTCCTCCCAGGACGCTTCGGGCTGCATTCCGAGCCAGGCGGCCATCTCGCTTCTGATCTTGGCTTCGATGCGCCGGGCCGTCTCGCTCCAGTCGGGGCTTGGGCCGACGCCGGCCTCCTGCCCCATCTGGGACCGGATCTCGTCCTCGACCGCTTGCTCGATGGGCTCGCCTTCCTTGCGGGGTTCCTCCTGCGCCACGCCTGTCCTCCTTCAGCCATTGCGGCAGGCGGCCACAGCGGCCGCCTGCGGGTAGCGCTCCGCAGCGTCCTTCTTACTATACGCTGGCAGCCCGCTGGATGTTGCGCGACGCATGACGAGGACCCGCAGCACCCCCGTAACCGGGGCGGCGGGGTCGGAGTCCGCGCAGAGGGCACGAGCGTCAGCGGCGCTTGCGCATCATCTTGGCGAAGGTCATCGCGCCCTTCCACAGGCCAACGGCGTTGGCCAGGCCGGCGAGAGCCAGCTTGCCCACATCGACGATGGGGCGTACTGTGACGCCGTCGGGCTCGGCGATGATCACCGCCACAGCGCGCGTGGTGGCACCGCCGCCGCCTCCGCCGCCGATGCCGAAGCGGACGGCGCGTCCCTCGCCCTCACCATCGGTGCCGCGTCCATAGCCGACGCCCCCGCCCATGCTGGTCTCAGCGACGGGGATGAGCACACGCTCGCCGGCCTTTACGGGCTCGCCGAACACCGTGTTCACACCGATGGCCGAGGTCATGGCGTCGAAGAAGAGGGTGATCGGGTCCGCCTCAGGCACCATCTCCTCTGGGGGCTGGCCCTCGGGCCTCTGCATCTCTTCGCTCATCTCTCTGCCCTCCTCTCGCTCTTTGCCCGCCGCCGCAAGTGCCTGGCTGCCAGGGTGAGCAGCAGGGCGGAGGCCACCAGAGCCAGCATGATGCGCCGGGTGACGTCGGGGATCGGGATGCGCCTGGTCTGGCCCCGCCAGGTATCGAGCACGGCCACCGGCCGGTTCCAGACAAAGCCGATCGCAAACGGCCCTCCGGGGCGACCGAGGGTCAGGACGACCGACCGTGCCAGGGGCACAATCTCGCGCTCGCCCACGACGATCGGCTCGCCGCGCGCAAGGCCGATGTGCAGCCGCGGTCGCACGGCGCGGATCGAGCGAATCAGCTCGCTCATCAGGAGCCTCCTTGCAGAATCCAATATAGCCCCAAGGCGAGCCAGGGTCAAGCCTATTGGGGGGCCGGCTATAACCCTGGGGGCAGGCCCATCCATGTTGCTCCTGCTGATGCGCGCAGGGAGCTGCCCCCACCCCTGCCCCTCCCCCAGGCCGGCGCCCCGCGCCGGCCGGGGGGGGGGGCGGGGGGGGGGG
>JAIMBM010000365.1 GCA_023511475.1 Anaerolineae bacterium | reverse complement strand
GGGTTGGGGGTGAGGGCGTTACCGCCCCAGGCGCGCCACACGACCGCTGAGGAGCGATAGAGCCAGTGGTGAGCGGCGAGGACCGAAAAAGGCCAAACTCCAGCTCCCCCTTTGGAAAGAACGTCCCGCGCAGTCGGACGTTGCGGCGTCCGTCTGCGCGAGGGGGGCGCGGTGGGGCCAACACGTGGCAGCCGGCGCTGCCAGGATGCGAGTCTGAACAGTTACGGCCCCCGCTTGCCTCTGTCCCCAGACGTGGCTATAATGTTGACCATAATGTCCTCAGCCTTGAGAGGTGTCATGATCGTCCTCCACGGCAGCTGGTGCCCCATGGCCGATGGCACAGGCGGGCGCTTCTTTCTATGGGGCGAGGCGGTCGCCCCGCCGCCATCCAGGCGCGGACGGCCGCCGCGCCTGACCGCGTACCGCGCGCGTGAGCACCCGGGCCAGGTCTCCACCCGGCAGGTGCGCACCGCCTGGAGCGCGCTGGTTCCGAGCGTGCCCATGCCCGCCCTGGAGTCGGAGGCGGTGATCTGGCTGCCCTCACGCAACGGAAGGCCGGAGCCCTGCCCGGAGCTGGGCGCTGTGGAGGATAAAGCTCCGCTCCCGCACGAGCCTGTCCTCGCAGCATGGCGGGTGAACGGCCTGGTCCTTCCTGCAGAACAGGCGCTGACCCTCCTCGCCAGCCTGCCCCAGAGGGTCGACGCCTGGCCAGAGGTGCGCCTGGGTCCGGACCTGCGCTACTGGAGCCTGGCCGCCAAGCTGGCGTTGGAGCTGCTATGCCGCCAGCAGTACCTGCCTTCGGTCCTGCGGTGCGAGGATGGGTCCCTCAGGACAGCATGGACGCCGTATCTCGCGGAGGGAGTAGACCAGGAACGGCTGAGCCGCCTTACCCGTGCCATGCCGCCGGTCTGTCGCGCCCTCACGCTGCTCGGACCCCTTGCTCGCGATAGTCGCGTCACCCCGGCCGGTCTGCCAACGGCCTCCGCACTCTTGCTTGGGTTCATCGAGACGGCCGTGGACAGAACCATTCGCCATTGGGGCGGCGTGCAGCGCCGCTCAGAGCGGCGCTGCGACGACGTGGCCCTGCAGTGGCAGAGCCGCCTCATGGAGCGGTTGCCCGCTGCCGCCGCGCTGCCCACCCTGGAGGCAGCCCCGCGCGACCTCCGCGCGTTCTACGAGCGCTACCAGACCTGGAGTCGCCAGCTCAGCGCTACCGGCGACGGCGGCTTCCGCGTGTGCTTCCGCCTCGAGCCGCCCGAAGAGCCTGGAGACGGAGAGCCAGCCACCCCGCCTGAGGAGGAGGCCTGGACTCTTCGTTTCCTGCTGCAGGCAACCGATGATCCCAGCCTGCTGGTGCCTGCAGAGGCTGTGTGGCGAGAGTCCAGCGGTGTGCTTCACTACCTTGGCCGGCGCTTCGAGGAGCCCCAGGAGCGGCTGCTTGCCGCCCTCGGCCGGGCCGCGCGGGTGTTCGCCCCATTGGAGAAGAGCCTGCAGGAAGCACGACCCAGCGCCTGCACACTGACGACCGGGGAAGCCTACACCTTCCTCCGCGAGTGCGCCCCGCTCCTGGAAGCCGGCGGCTTTGGGCTGCTCGTGCCGCCGTGGTGGGGTCGGCGCACGGCCCGTCTGGGCCTGCACCTCCGTGTGACGCCCGCACCCGCTGCGGAAGGCAGGTCCTCCCTGGGCCTCGACGCCCTGGTCCACTACGACTGGCAGGTTGCCCTCGGCGACGAGCCACTCAGCAGGGAAGAGTTCGAGCGCCTGGCTGCCCTGAAGGTTCCTCTGGTGCGGATACGTGGACAGTGGGTGGAGCTGCGCACGGACCAGGTCGAGAACCTCGTGCGCTTCCTGAACGAGCGGGGGCGGGGCGAGGAGGGTTCGCTGCGCGAGGCGCTGCGCCTGGCCCAGATGGTGGAGGAGGGCTCGCCCGACGGCCTTTCCGTGGGCAAGGTGACCGCCGAGGGCTGGGTCGACGAGGTTCTGCGACGCCTTGCCGGGCGGGAGGGGCTGACGCCGGTCGCGCAGCCCGCCTCCTTCCGCGGCGTGTTGCGTCCCTACCAGGCCAACGGCCTCTCCTGGCTAGCCTTCCTGCACCGCTGGGGCCTCGGCGGCTGCCTGGCCGACGACATGGGCCTGGGCAAGACGGTGCAGGTGCTGGCCTTGCTGCTCCACGCCCGGCAGCAGGGCCTGCTGCAAGGTCCCTGGCTCCTCATCTGCCCGACTTCGGCAGTGGGAAACTGGCAGCGCGAGACGCAGCGCTTTGCGCCGGACCTGCGCGTGGTCGTGCACCACGGTGTCGAGCGCGCCCGTGGAGAAGAGTTCGAGGCCGAGGCTGCCCGACACGACCTGGTCCTCAGCACCTACAGCCTCCTCTCCCGGGACGAGGAAACCCTGGCCCGCGTGCAGTGGGATGGCGTCGTCCTTGACGAAGCTCAGAACATCAAGAACCCCGGCACGCTGCAGGCGCAGGCGGCCCGTCGCCTGAGGGCCAGGCATCGCCTCGCCCTCACCGGCACTCCGGTCGAGAACCGACTCGGTGAGCTGTGGTCGATCATAGAGTTCCTGAATCCGGGCTATCTGGGAAGCCAGGCCGACTTTCGGCGCCGCTTTGTGCTCCCCATCGAGCGCTACCAGGACCCCGACGCGCTGCGTCAGCTCAGGTCGCTCGTCCGCCCCTTCCTCCTGCGCCGGGTCAAGAGCGACCCTCTCGTGATCCGGGACCTGCCGGAGAAGGTTGAGACCTCCGTCTACTGCCGGCTGACCCAGGAGCAGGCTACGCTGTACCAGGCCGTGGTCAACGATGCCATGCAGCAGATCGCAGAGGCGGATGGCATCCAGCGACGGGGGTTGGTGCTGGCCATGCTGCTCAAGCTGAAGCAGGTCTGCAACCACCCTGCCCAGTTTCTGCACGACGGCTCGGTCCTCGCCGGGCGCTCGGGCAAGCTCGCGCGCCTTACCGAGATGCTCGAGGAGGCCATCGCCGGCGGAGACCGTGCCCTCGTCTTTACCCAGTTCGCCGAGATGGGCGAGATGCTTCGTCGCCATCTGCAGGCCGAGCTGAACACAGAGGCGCTCTTCCTGCACGGCGGGACGCCCCAGCCCCAGCGCGAGCAGATGATCCGACGCTTTCAGGAGGACCCACACGGTCCGCTGATCTTTATCCTCTCGCTGAAGGCAGGAGGCACGGCCCTGAACCTCATGCGCGCCAACCATGTGTTCCACTTCGACCGCTGGTGGAACCCAGCCGTTGAAAACCAGGCCACCGATCGCGCCTATCGCATCGGTCAGAACCGCAGGGTGCTGGTCCACAAGTTCATCTGCATCGGCACGCTGGAGGAGCGCATCGCCGAGCTCATTGAGAGCAAGAGGGCCCTTGCAGAAGGCGTCGTCGAGAGCGGGGAGGCCTGGCTCACCGAGCTCAGTACCGAGGAGCTGCGCGAATTGCTGGTATTACAGAAAGATGCCGTGGAGGCCTGAGGCAGGAGATGCGCAACGTGGGAATCTTGCGCGCGTGCTACGCCGCAGCGGTCGCTCTGCCAGCAGTCAGGGGCTGTGAAGCGTGCGCACTGTGTACACAATCTGATTGCGCAGGCAAGGTCCTGCCGACTGCCGCGTGTGAGATGCGAAGGAGCCCGGCGTGACACGCTACTTCGACGGTGACAGCCGCTTCCCGAAATCCGTGCCGATCCCCGTCGCCGGTGGCATCGTAGCCCGGACCGGGCGAGGGAAACGCTTTGGCGAGACCTGGTGGGCCAGCCGCTGGATCAGCGTGCTCGAGTCCTTCGGCTGGGCGAGCCGCCTGGAGCGGGGGCGGCGATACGCACGGGCCGGGCAGGTCCTCAGCATCGAGCTCGAGCCCGGAATGGTGCGTGCTCAGGTGCAAGGCTCGCGCCCACGGCCCTATAGCGTGCGCATCGAGATCAAGCCCCTGAGCGACGAGGCCTGGGAGCGGGTGATTGCCGCCATGGCCGAGCGTGCCATCTTTGCTGCCCAACTTCTGGCGGGAGAGATGCCGCGCGATATCGAGGAGGCCTTTGCCGCAGGCGGAGCCTCCCTCTTCCCGACCTCCGCACGGGACATCAAGACGCACTGCTCCTGCCCGGACTGGGCCAACCCCTGCAAGCACATCGCGGCCGTCTACTACCTCCTCGGCGAGGCCTTTGACCGCGACCCCTTTGTGCTCTTTCATCTAAGGGGGCGAACGCAGGAGCAGGTCGTGGCTGCGCTCCGCGCCCGCCGCGCTGCAACCGCCGTCGCCGAGCCCGCTGCCGAGGCCCCCACGCAGGCCGCCGATGCGGCCTCAGAGGACACGCC
>JAIMBM010000364.1 GCA_023511475.1 Anaerolineae bacterium | reverse complement strand
CCCTCTTATCCGCCGGAACCGGATTCCGCGGGGGTTGGCACCTTACCGGATCGGCAGGTTGCCGGGGGTCATCGGGCCCGTCCCTCACCCACTCTTGATAAGAGAACGTATTCGGTTGGCGCTAGCGTACCATACTGGTGCCGGACCGTCAACGGAAATCAGGCAGCGGCTGCCCCCCTGCCGTGCGCCGTGGGAGCGTGCAGGTGGCGTGCGGCCAGGCACGCGAGGCCTGCCGCGGTGAGCGCCCGGGCCGTGGCGTTCATGGCGTCGTGCTTGTCCAGGTAGTTGCGCTCCAGGGCCGGCATCTGCCCGCTGGCCACCACCTCCGCCTTCTCGCGGAAGTAGTCCAGGACATCCGACGGGTGCTGGCGGGTCCGCTCGACCTCCGGGTCGCCGCCTTCGTGCTTGGCGGAGATGTTGGGCACACGCGGCGCGATCTCGACCAGTTCGTCCCGCCGATTGTAGGGCTGGCGGACGATGCTCTTCCACGTCTCGGTGATGTGGTGCTCGAAGCGCACCACGCCCTCCAGACCCAGCGCCCGGCGCACCTGCGCGCACAGCTCGATGGTCTGGTTGTTGACCGAGTTGCTGAAGTTGAAGCCGACGAGCGGCGTCGTGCCGTCCGGGCGGGCAAAGAGCCGGGCGCCGATCAGCGTCCACAGCACCGCGTACGGGTTGTCGTTGCCCATGAACACCGAGATCTTGAACTCGAGGTTCACGCCGAGCCGGTAGAGGAGGTACCCGAGTAGGACGGTGCCCGGGTTGATGTTCAGCACCTGGGTGATGCCGTAGGTGGTGTAGTAGTGGAGGAACTCCTCGACCCACCGCGCCTGGCCATCGACGTGGCGGAGACCTGAACGAGATCCCGGGTTCCGGCCTAGCCCGCCGGCCCAGGGATCCCGGCAGCGGGCGTGCCGAATAGACCTCGGGACGTTTGAAGAGCCGGGCACCTGTAGAAGAAGCCCTGTCTGCGGGTATCGGTGGTCATGGCGCCGGGGTCGGGACATCACCGCCCCGGGCGCGCCACACGTACCCTTGACACACTCACCCGACTGTGATATCCTTGCCCCCGCTACAGGCGTCGATGACGGGAACAAGTAGGCATCTGCACCGGTGCGCTCAGAGAGCCGCGGCTTCGGTGCGACGCGGACGCACGGCAGGTGTCGAAGCCCTCCCCGAGACGCAGGAAGAAAGCCCCCGGTCGCCGTGCCAGGGGCGAGTAAAGCCTGCCGGACCCTCCCGTTACAGAGGCCGCCTCTCGATGAGAGGCACCGAGGCGCCTGCCGGCGACGGCAGCGCGAAGCAAGGTGGTACCACCCGTCGGCTGGGTCCTTGCCTGGGGCAAGGGCCTTTTTGTTTCCGTGGATGACCGCCTGCATCAGGGCTACGTACACGAAAGCGAGGGACTATGAGGAAGCTGACTGCCCAGGAGCTGCGCCGGGCCTATATCGACTTTTTCCGCGCGCGCGGCCACGCCGAGATACGGTCGGCGCCGCTCATCCCCGAGCACGACCCGACCGTCCTCTTCACGACCGCCGGGATGCACCCGCTCGTCCCCTTCCTGCTAGGCCAGCCCCATCCGCTCGGCAGGCGCCTGGTCGACGTGCAAAAGTGCATGCGTACCGACGACATCGACGACGTCGGCGACCGCACACACCTCACCTTCTTCGAGATGCTCGGCAACTGGTCTCTGGGCGACTATTTCAAGCGCGAAGCCATCACCTGGAGCTACGAGTTCCTCACGCAGGTGCTGGAGATACCGCCGGAGCGTCTGTACGTCTCCTGCTTCGCCGGCGATGCCGACGCCCCGCGGGACGAGGAGTCGGCGGCCATCTGGCGGTCGCTGGGCATCCCACCCGAGCGCATCTACTTCTTTGGCAAAGAGTTCAACTGGTGGGGTCCCGCCGGCAAGACCGGCCCCTGCGGCCCGGACACGGAAATGTTCGTCTTCACCGGCGGACCCTGCACCGAGGGTCGCGACGGCGAGTGCGACCCCTCCTGCAGCTGCGGCCGCTACGTGGAGGTCTGGAACGACGTCTTCATGGAGTACAACAAGACCGAGGCAGGCACCTACGAGCCGCTGGCCCAGCGCAATGTGGATACCGGCATGGGGCTCGAGCGGACGCTCGCCGTCCTGCACGGCTACGACGACGTTTTCCGCACCGACCTCTTCACGCCCATCATCGAGCAACTGGAGGCGTTCTCCGGCCGCCGCTACGAGGACGAGGACCGCCGCGCCATGCGCATCGTCGCCGACCACGTCCGCGCCGCCACCTTTATCATTGCCGATGGCGTGCTGCCCTCCAACGTCGAGCAGGGATACATCCTGCGGCGCATTCTCCGCCGCGCGATGCGCTTCGCCCGCATGCTGGGGATCGACCACTCGGTGCTTCCGGACCTCGCCACCCTCGTCGCCCAGCGCTACGGCGAGGCCTATCCCGAGCTGCTCCAAAGGCGCGACACCATCGCCCACGAGATTGCGCTGGAGGAGGGCAGGTTCCTGCAGGCCCTCCAGAGGGGCGAGCGCGAGTTCGAGCGGCTCCTCTCCCGGCTCAAGGACCGGCAGATCAGCGGGCGCGATGCCTTCTATCTCTACGAGACCTATGGCTTTCCGCTGGAGCTGACCGCGGAGATGGCTCGCGAGCGAGGTCTCACCGTCGATCAGGCTGGCTTCCAGGAGGCTTACACCCGGCATCAGGAGCTGTCGCGGGCAGGCGCCGAGCTCAAGTTCGCTGGTGGGCTCGCCGACCACACTGAGGAGACGACCAGGCTGCATACGGCCACCCATCTTCTGCACGCGGCCCTGCGGCTTGTCCTCGGCGAGCACGTGCACCAGGCGGGCTCCAACATCACCGCGGAGCGCCTGCGGTTCGACTTTACCCATCCGGAGAAGCTGACCGATGAGCAGATCGCCCGGGTCGAGGAGCTGGTCAACCAGGCGATCGCTGCCGACTATCCCGTCTGCGTCGACGAGATGAGCCTCGAGGAAGCCCAGGCCCGCGGCGCGCTCGCCTTCTTCGGCGAGCGATACGGGGACCGGGTGCGCGTCTACTCCATCGCGGATTTTTCCATGGAGGTCTGTGGGGGGCCACACGTCGAGCGCACCGGCCAGCTCGGCCACTTTAGGATTCAGAAGCAGGAGGCGGTCGGCCGGGGCCTGCGCCGTATCCGTGCGGTGCTGGAGTAGCCTGCGGCCAGCCCAGCGGTGACCGCCACCGCGCCTGCCGCCATCATCCAGACCTGGCGATGCGTGCCGGCCGGCGCCATCTCGCCCGGCACGCATCGTGCTCACTATTGCTGACCAGAAGCGAGGAGGGAAAAGTGCCCGCCGATATCCTCTCGCGGCTCTGTCTGCCGGTTCCCCTGGTGTGCGACGGTGCCATCGGCACCTACCTGCAGGCGCGGGGGCTCCCCGCCGGAACCCCGCCCGAGCTGTGGAACATCGAGCAGCCGGACGAGGTCCGTGCGCTGCATCGCGCCTATCTCGAGGCCGGATCGCAGATACTCACGACCAACACCTTCAGCGGCAATCGTCTGCGGATGCCCGACACGCTCGGTGGCCATCCCCGAGCGGAGCTCGTTCGCCGGGGCGTGGAGCTGGCACGCGAGGTCGCCGGAGATACGGTCTGGGTGGCCGCCAGTATGGGCCCGACCGGACGGCTGCTCGAGCCCTACGGAGACCTGAGCTGCGACCTTGCCGAGGAGGCCTACGCCGAGCAGGCACAGATCATGGCAGAGGCGGGGGCCGACGTGATCCTCATCGAGACCATGTCGGACGTGCTCGAGGCGCGGGCTGCTCTCCTCGGGGCGCAGCGTGCCACGCCACTGCCAGTCTTTGTCACCTTTGCCTTCGACGAGGCCGGCCGCACCATGATGGGCTCGCCCGCCGCCGAGGTCTGCCGGGAGATGCAGGCCGTCGGCGCCGCGGCCATAGGCGCCAACTGTGGGGTAGGCCCAGCGGCGGTGATCGTGGCGCTGACGCAGATGGCGCGGGCTACTTCCCTGCCACTGATCGGCCAGCCCAACGCCGGGGTGCCGCGCCTTGAGGCCGGCGAGACGGTGTGGGACAGCACCCCCGACGAGTTCGCCGAGCACGCGCGCCGGCTGATCGAGATTGGTGCGCGCGTCATCGGTGCCTGCTGTGGCTCCACTCCCGCGCATATTCTGGCCATCCGCACGGCAATAGAAGCCGCGCAGGCCTAGCTGCGCCTGCTCTGCAACCCCTCAGCCCGCGCCCTCAGCGGGTTCAGGGGCGGACAGGCGCGCCCTGTCTGTCAATGGTAGGAGCCGAACGAGTACGGCAGCGTTCGGGCCCAGCC
>JAIMBM010000363.1 GCA_023511475.1 Anaerolineae bacterium | reverse complement strand
CCTCAGAGAGACCCACGGACGATGCCTGCCGCGGTCGCGACCGAAAAGACGATGAGCATCTGCCCGAGGTTGTAGCTCACCCAGACGACGTCGTTGACGCCCCTCCAGGCATGGCCGCGAATGCGCCAGTTGCCCAGGACCAGGTCGGAGAGGAGGAAGAGCAGGGTGCCCAGCACCAGGGGCACGAATCGCGGCTGGCGCATCGCCAGGGCGATGGCACCCGCGTTCATCACTGCGAGGAGCAGGCTGTAGACGAGCGCGCCGAGGTTGAGGACACGGCTTCCGCCCGGCTTGCGCACAAAGCGCTCCCACAGGAATAGCGCTGCAGCGGCCAGGGCGGCGCCGACCGCCAGGTCTGCCAGCAGCGCTCCCTGCGACAGCACCTGCCCGAGCCCCACAAAGGCCAGGATGTACGCCAGATGCCCCAGCCCGAAGCAGGCCATGCCGGAGATGAGGGGCTCGGGCGTGCGGATCAGGCGGGCCATGATCAGATCCCCCGTGAAACCCAAGGTCATCCCGGCGAGTATCCGCCCCGCGTAGGCCTCGAGCACCGTGCCGGGGGCTGCGCTTCGCCACTGCATCAGCGCCGCCACGACGAGGAGCGCCGAGAGGGACATCCGGAGCGGGAGCGGCAGCCGCCCCGCCCCCGTCTGATCGGACCGGCCGAGGGCCAGGCCGCCGCAGAGGAGGAGAAGGTCCAGCGCCAGGAGGGCGCCAAGGACCAGGCCGACGGGCGCCGGATAGGGCAGCGAGAACAAGGGTCCACCTCCTGTGAGTGCCCCTGAATGCATGCGGCGCGCCCAGGGTCATGCCGGGGTGGCCAGCAGTGCGTGCGGGTCGGCGCTGCGGGCATAGGCACGATAGGCAGCCGTCTCGCGCAAGAGCTCGCTCAGCCGTGCGCCGATCTCCCGGGCCGCCGCCGGGTCGGGTTTGCCAGAGCCCGGACAGACGCGCCATTTCCCCGGCCGCTCCTCCAGTACGACCTGCCCCTGCGCGGCCAGCCACCGCAGGCCGCAGCGCACGGTTCCGGGCCGCTGGGCCGTCTGCGCGGCCATGCGGGCGAGGGCGGGCTCGTCGAGGAGGCCGTCGTAGTGGGCGAGGGCGTACTTGACCAGCCCGGCCAGCCGCCTGAGCAAGCTCTCGGGCCGGTCCAGGCCCGGGTCGATCGCAAACAGGTGCACCCGACGCGGACGCACTCGCTCCAGCAGCGCGGCCAGTTCCTCCGGCCCAGGCGGGGCGGTCCAGAGGGCGAGCGTCTCGGCTGGCCCGGCGCCCAGGCGGTCGACGGCCCGGGCGCCTTCCGGGCAGGCCCCCTCTGCCCATACCAGCACCGGCGAGACGGCACAGATCGCCCGCAGCGTCGCCTCGGGTGCCAGGTCATCGCGGTGATCGTACACCTCGTAGGTGATCCCCGGGCCGGTCAGCTCGACCGGCAGGGCCTCGACTACCCGCGCCGCGACCCACTCGATGGTCGCCTCGTCGCGCCCCTGATAGTTGCTCGGCCGCACGGTGTACGCCAGGTCGAACACCCCCTCGGGCAGCTCGCGGTCGGCGGATTGCCACCAGAAGACCTTCTGCTCGAAGCCGGCCTCGTCCTTGAGGTAGAGCCGGCGGTGCTCGCCGCTTCTGCCCAACGCTGCCTGGGCTGTCACACGCAGGCGCCGCGCCGCGAGGAGGACAGGGGGATTGCCTGGCCCAAAGGGCGCCAGCCGCCGCAGGTCGCGGGCCAGCTCAGGGGTGACGGTGCGAAAGTCGAGGTAGGCATCGATCCGCAACGGGGCCGGTGGCGGAGCTGCCGCGGCGCGCCGGGCGACCTCGGCGGTCAGGCGCCTCTTGAGCTCGCCCAGATGCTCTGGCCGCACCGCCAGCCCGGCGGCCATCGGATGCCCGCCGTAGCTCACGAGGAGGTCCCCTACGGTTGCGAGGGCGGCAGCGATGTCTATCCCTGGCACGGAGCGCGCCGAGCCGCGGGCTATGCCGCCTGCTGGCGCGCTCAGCACCAGAGCGGGCTTGCCGTAGCGCTCGGAGAGTCGCCCGGCGACGAGGCCGACGATGCCCGCTGGCCAGCTCGGGTGCGCGGCAAAGAGGAGTGGCGCCTGCCGGGAGGCCGGGTCTCGCTCGATCTGCTGTCGGGCGGCCTGGAACACCTGACTGGTGAGGAGCTGCCGGCGGTTGTTCAGGCCCTCCATCTCAGCGGCGATGGTGCGGGCGCGGGTGATATCTCGCGTAAGAAAGAGCTCGAGACCGCCGGAGGCATCGCCGAGCCGGCCGAGGGCGTTCAGCCGCGGGGCGAGGGCGTAGCCCAGGTGGCTCTCGTCCAGTCCCTCGCGCACCAGTCCGGCGACCTCACACAGGGCCTGCAAGCCGGGGCGCTCGCTCTGTCGCAGGGCGGCTAGCCCCCGCTGGAGGTAGTAGCGCGTATCCCCTTCGAGCCCGGCGACGTCGGCCACGATGGCCAGGGCGAGGAGATCGAGCTGCTGCCCGGTGCCGTCCCAGCCCAGTTCCCTCGCCAGGCCCGTGGCGACCAGATAGGCGCAGCCGGCTCCGGGCAGGGTGCGCAGGGGGTGCCCGGTCGGCAGCAGGCAGGGGT
The DNA here is from genome assembly GCA_023511475.1 of Anaerolineae bacterium. Taxonomy (GTDB): domain Bacteria; phylum Chloroflexota; class Anaerolineae; order SpSt-313; family SpSt-313; genus SpSt-313. The sequence continues at coordinate 1,729 of JAIMBM010000363.1, read as the reverse complement.
TGACCAGTGCCAGCGCTGCCGGGAGCTCGGCAGGCAGCGCATGGTGGTCGGTGATCACGACATCAACCCCCACGCCCCGGGCATAGGCCACAGCCGCGTGGGCGGCAACGCCGGTGTCGCAGGTCACCACGAGGTGCGGGCGGTTGGTGCTAAGCAGCCCGCGCAGACGCTCCGGATGCACGCCGTGCCCCTCGCTGCGCGTCGGCACGTACCAGGTGACCGGCGCACCCAGCGACTGGAGGCACTCGACCAGAATAGCCGTCCCGGCAAGGCCGTCGACGTCAAAGTCGCCCCACACCAGGACCCGCTCCCCCCGCCGCACCGCCCGCACCAGGCGCTCTACTGCCCCCACCAGCCCCGGCAGCGCCTCCAGTGGAGCTGGAGCGTGGCACGCCGAGTCCAGAAAGGCCAGGGCCCGCTGCGGATCGGCAATGCCGCGGCGGACCAGCGCCTCCGCGACCAGCGGATGGCCGCCGACCGCTTCACGCAGGGCATCCGGGACCTCGACGGGTTGCGGATCCAGCCACTCGTCCATGGATGCCTCAGAAGGCAATCTCCTCTAGCAGGTCGAGGCTGTCGGGGAGCCACTCTTCCATCTCCCCACTGGCCTCCAGCTCTTCGGCTGGCAGCGCCGGCACGTCCTCGGCGCAGAAGGAGCGGTAGATGCAGGAAGGGCACCTGGCCGCGTTCATGGGCCATGTCCCCTCCGGACGGGAGGCGATCTCGGCGATCCAATCCGAGAGGGTGCGCAGATCGCGCTCGTACTGGTCCGCGTCGTAGGGAAACGCTTCGGCCGGGCGGTGCCCGGCAGCGAACCAGTAGACCATGGTGATCTGCCCGGGGGGTATGGGCCGGTGAGAGTTGAGCGAGGCACCGGCGAGGGCGAGGAGGCAGCGGTAGACCACCGTCTGCTCCCTCCGCTCCAGCTCTGCGCGCGGGGTGCGCTCCAGGCCCGTCTTCCAGTCCACGATCAGCCAGGCCCCTCCCGGGGTGCCAACGACCAGGTCGTACTGGGCCTCCAGCCGGTAGCCGGCGAGGGGCGCGCTGAGGATCAGCTCGGCGCGCCGCACCGACCCCGGAGGCGTAGCGTAGGGAGAGGCCAGGTACGCTGCCCAGCGGCGGGCGAGGTCGGCGTCGGCCTCGGCCAGGGGTGTGAGGACCGACGTGGGGACGCCGGCCTGGTGCTGGCGCACAAGGCGGTGGAACGCGTGCCCGAGCCACACGCGCCGCTCGCCCTCCAGCACGTCTGCGGATTGGGGCGCCGGCCAGGCCAGGCGCTCCAGGTAGCGGAGCTGGAAGCGGCGAGGACAGTCGTGGTAGTCCTTGAGCGAGCTCTGGCTGAAGGTGAATGTCGCTGGAATGGCCATCTTTGCCCCACCGCTCGTGTAGCCGGCCTCGCGGCCGGCGCCGGGTGTGTTGACAGGCGATGGATGACGCGGGGTAGCGTAGGGCAGGGCTCTGCCTGGCTCGCAGCGAGGGGCAGTGGCCGTCAGGCGGCCCCTCGCGGCACCCTGGTTCCTCTTCCATTCTAGCGAATCGGGAAGGGGCGGTCAACCTTCAGGTTCTGCCAGTTCAGGGGCGGACAGGCTGCTTCAGTCGCCATCCCTCGGCCCTTGCGAGAGCGGTGACCCCACCCCCCCCCCCCCCAACCCCCCCCCCACCCCGAGCCCCCCCCCACCGCCCCCCCCCGCCCCCCCAGCCCCCGGGCCCCCCGGAGCCCCCCCCACCC
>JAIMBM010000362.1 GCA_023511475.1 Anaerolineae bacterium | reverse complement strand
CACAGGGTCGCTGGGGGCCATTGCGGCGGCTTCTGCGTGATGTTGGGGGGCGCGCGGCGAAAGGCCAAAGTCGAGCCTCTCCATAACATAACCCCCCTTCCCCGCCGTTGACGCGGCGCAGGAAGCGAGGGACGGGGGGATGGGGTACCCTCTGGCAAGGGCCGAGGGACGGGGGCTAAAGCAGCCTGCCTCCATGCCATGCGCTGAACGCGAGCCTGAACAGCTACAGAAGCATATCCTTTTGACACTGCCCCTCTCCTGTGCTATACCAAGCCCATCGGGTCTTCTCGCCTGCGCAAGGAGGGGGAGCTCCAGATGGACCGTGCCCATCTTCTGACCGATCTGCTGGACTCTGGCGTGATCGCCGTGGTGAGGCTCGGAGCCTGGAACAGGCTCCTGCCGGTGACCAAGGCGCTGGCCGAGGGAGGCATCCGCTATATCGAGTTCGCCATGACTACCCCGCACGCCCTCGAGGTGCTGGCTCAGGCCGGCGAAGCGCTCCGTGGTGAGGCGGTTCTCGGGGCAGGCACCGTACTCGACCCCGACACCGCGCGTGCCGCCGTGCTCGCGGGGGCCCAGTTCATCGTTGCGCCCAACGTGAACCCCGAAGTCATTGCCATCTCGCGCCGCTATGGCGCCCTCGCCATCCCCGGCGCCCTGACACCAACCGAGATCCTGACCGCCTGGCAGCTCGGTGCCGATCTGGTCAAGGTCTTCCCCGTAGACACCCTCGGCCCCGGCTATATCCGCGCGCTCAAGGCGCCACTCCCTCAGGTGAGCCTCGTGCCCACGGGAGGCGTCAGCATCGACAACGCCGCCGACTATATCCGGGCCGGTGCCGCCGCCGTCTGCGTTGGCTCGAACCTTGTCAACGAGCGCGTGGTCGCCCAGGACAACTGGCGCGAGCTCACTGCCGCTGCCCGGCGCCTTGTAACCGCCGTCGCCGCCGCCAAGAACAAGGGCTGAGGCCCGGCTGCCTCGCCACGCATCGCTCCATAGATCCGCGCCCTGCCCCCAGCCGGGCGCACGGATACACATGAGGAGAGGCATCAGCATGTCCGCCAGGCAGTCCGAGCTTGCCCCTGACCAGCTCTACGCACGCTGCGACCCCGCCCAGTTCTCATTCAAGACCACAGCCGAGCTCCCACCGCTTACCGAGGTGATCGGCCAGCCCCGTGCTGTAGAAGCCATCCGCTTTGGCATCGGCATGCGAGCGCAGGGGTACAACATGTACGCCCTCGGACCGTCCGGCACCGGCAAAGCGACAACCATTCGCGAGTTCCTCACACGCGAGGCCGCACGGCTCCCGACACCTCCCGACTGGTGCTACGTCCACAACTTTCGCGATCCAGGCAAGCCGCTCGCCCTGCGCCTTCCCGCCGGCAAGGGCGCGATGCTGCGGCAGGATGTGAGGCAGCTGATCGAGGAGCTAAAGACGGCCATCCCTGCCGCCTTTGAGGGAGAGGACTTTGAGGCCCGCAAGCAGGAGGTAGAGCAGCGGCTGCGCGAGCAGCAGGAGCAGACCTTTGGTGCGCTTCGCCGTCGCGCTGAGAGCCGTGGCTACGCCATGCTGCGCACTCCCCAGGGGATAGGTTTTGCCCCTCTCGTCAACGGCCAGGTCATGTCCCCCGAGCAGTTTCAGCAGCTGCCGCAGGAAAAGCGCGAGGAGATCGAGAGCGACCTGCAGGCCCTGCAGAGCGAGCTGGAGACCGCCGTCCGGGAGCTCCGGCAGGCCGAGAAGGCCGCCCGCGAAGAGGTGCGGCAGGTCAGCCGACAGGTCGCCCTCCTCGCCACGCAGGACCGGCTCCGGGACTTGCGGGTCAAGTACGCCGGGTACGACGAGGTCCTCAGCTACCTGGACGCCCTCCAGGATGACGTTGTGGAAAACGTGGGCGACTTTGCCCCGCCCGAACAGGCCCAGCCGGCACTACCGGCCCTGGCGCTGCCGTTCCTCGGTGCGCGCGAGGCCGCGTTCAAGCGGTACGAAGTGAACCTGATCGTCGACAACTCGATGACGCAGGGTGCGCCCATTGTCGTGGAGGATAACCCCGTCCTGCAGAACCTCGTGGGCACCATCGAGCACCGCGCCGAAATGGGCGCCCTCGTGACCGACTTTACCCTCATCAAGCCCGGCGCGCTGCACCGCGCCAACGGAGGCTACCTGGTCGTCGATGCGGCAGAGCTCTTGCGCAAGCCCTTCTCGTGGGACGCCCTCAAGCGCGCCCTCCGCACGGGCCAGATCACCATCGAGCCGGTCGGCCGCGAGTACAGCCTGGTTTCCACGGTGACCCTCGAGCCCCAGCCCATACCCCTTCAGGTTAAGGTTGTCCTCCTTGGCGAGCCGTTGCTATACTACCTGCTGCACGAGCTCGACCCGGACTTTGCGGAGCTGTTCAAGGTGCAGGTGGAGTTTGCCAACGACGTAGAGGATAGCCCAGAAAACCGGGCCCTCTACGCCCGGTTTGTCGGCACGGTCGCCCGCCGGGAGGGCCTGCGCCCCTTTGCTCCCGATGGTGTAGCGCGGGTCATCGAGCACAGCGCGCGCCTCACCGAGGACCAGCAGAGGCTCTCTGTCCGCTTCCGACCGATCGTTGACCTCCTGCGCGAGGCAGACTACTGGGCCGGGGCGCGGGCCTCGAGCGCGGTCCACGCCGTTGATGTCCAGCGGGCCATCGATGCGCAGGTCTACCGTGCCGATCGCATCCGGGAGCGGATCCAGCAAGAGATCGTGCGGGGCACGATCATGATCGACGTGCGGGGGGCCAAGGTCGGACAGGTGAACGGGCTCTCCGTCTCGAGCCTGGGCAGCTTTACCTTTGGGCGGCCCAGTCGCATCACGGCCCGCACCCGCCTTGGCCGCGGGCAGGTGGTGGACATCGAGCGCGAGGTCGCACTCGGTGGTCCCCTTCACTCCAAGGGGGTGCTGATCCTCGCCGGCTACCTTGGGGCACATTACCTGCCGGAGGAGCCACTGTCGCTGAGCGCGAGCCTGGTGTTCGAGCAGTCTTACTCGGGCGTGGATGGCGACAGCGCCTCCTCCGCCGAGCTCTACGCCCTGCTCTCCGACCTCTCCGGGGTGCCGATACGTCAGAGCCTGGCCGTCACCGGGTCCGTGAACCAGAAGGGCGAGATTCAGGCCATCGGCGGTGTCAATGAGAAGATCGAGGGCTTTTTCGACGTCTGCTCGCTGATGGAGGGCGGCCTCACGGGTGAGCAGGGCGTCGTCATCCCGCGTGCCAACGTGCGACATCTCATGCTGCGCCACGACGTCGTCGAGGCGGTACAGCAGGGCAGGTTCCACATCTATGCCGTCTCTACCGTGGATGAGGGCATAGAGGTGCTGACTGGCGTGCCGGCAGGCCAGCGCGGCCCCGACGGCCGCTTCCCTGAGGGGACGGTGAACTACAAGGTCGAGGAGCGGCTGCGCTTCTTCGCCGAGCGGGCCCGCCGTCAGGAGGAGAAGGGCAAGGAGGGCCAGCAGTGAGCGGGAGCCCGACCTACCTTGCGACCATCCAGCGGATACTCGTGGCGGTAGACGGCTCTGACCACAGCCTGGCAGCCCTGGAGGCGGCATGCACCCTGGCGGCGCAGCTGCATGCCGAAATCGAAGCTCTCTTCGTAGAGGACGATGACCTGCTGCGTCTTGCCGAGCTGCCATGTGCCCGGGTGCTCTCAACGCTCCTCATGGAGCCCGAGCGCACCGATCGCGAGCGTATGGAGCGACTGCTGCGGCTCCTTGCCGGCAGAGCACAGGAGGCGCTACAGCGGCATTCGCTTGCTCTCGGCGTGCGGGCGCGCTTCCGCTCCGTGCGCGGCCGGGTCAACGCGGAGCTACAGGCGGCGGCCGGGGAGGCTGACCTCCTCAGCCTGGGCAAGGCGGGCCACGGTCAGCTCGGCCTTCTCGGGCCGGGCTCGACGCTACGCACCGCCCTTGAGGCCGGGCTTCCGGTTCTCGTCGTAGAGCGCCATCCACGCGTCGGCAAGGGGCTGCTCGCCGCGTACGACGGGTCCGCAGGGAGCGCCAGGGCCCTGTCCATGGCCGCCCAGATAGCGGCGGGCACCGGGCAGGAGTTGACCATCCTGATTCTCGGCCACGCCGCCAGCATGGACGCACTCTCCAGGGAGGCTCTCGAGATCGCCGCCAGGCACGGACAGGACGCCAGCCTCACCTTCTCGTGGGCTCAGCCGGTTGTCGCCATCCCCGCGGCAGTCCGCCGTGCGCGGCCGGCTCTCGTCATCCTGGGTGCCGGCGAGCGGTCTGAGGATCGAGCCGGACAACTGATCAAGGTCATCAACTGCCCGCTCCTGATCGTGTCCTGATCACTCGGGGGC
>JAIMBM010000361.1 GCA_023511475.1 Anaerolineae bacterium | reverse complement strand
GGGGGGGGGGGCGCGCGGGGGCCCCCCGCCGCGCGGCCCCCCCCCCCAACCCCGCCAAACCCCATCCTGGGGTAGGGCCGGGCTGCTGCCCAGCAGAACACCTGGCTGCAGCCCAGGCACTGGCGCATCCCGGATGCACCCCGCGTCACATAAGACTTGACGGACACACAATATTGTAGTATCCTCTGGGCAGATCTGGCAAATCGTCCAAGACTCGTGTTTGTGGCGGGCCTGACGGTGGGGTTTGTGCCCGGGTCCGGAGTGGGGGAGGAGATCGGTGGTCAGCGAGCCAGAGGCAGAGAGGGTTGAGGGTGCCTCCGAGGAGAGGCGCATACGGGGACATCCCAGCGCAAGCGATGTATAGGAGGTGAGACAATGCCTGGTCTCCTGGCGCGTGGACAGGGTGGACGCGGCCAAGGCCGCGGAGGTCGCATGGGCGGGCCCAAGGCGGCCGGACCCGGCGGATACTGTGTCTGCCCGAGGTGTGGTCATAGGGAGCCCCATGTTGCGGGGCAGCCGTGCACCGATCGGACCTGCCCCAAGTGTGGCACACGGATGATCCGGGAATAGCGTAGCACAATGCCCATGGTCATTGCTGTCGCCAGTGGCAAGGGCGGCACCGGAAAGACGCTCGTGGCGACAGGGCTGGCAAGTGTCGTTGCGGCCGATGGGCGGAGTGTGGTGCATCTGATCGACTGCGACGTGGAAGAGCCCAATGCGCATCTGTTCCTCAACCCAGAGCTCGGAGCGTCCGAGGAGGTGACCCTGCCCGTGCCGCTCGTCGACCCGGCGCAATGTAGCCTCTGCGGGCGGTGTGCGGAGGTCTGCGCCTTCCACGCAGTGGCCGTCGTCCGCGACCAAGTGCTTGTCTTCCCGGAGCTGTGCCATGGATGCGGGTCGTGTGCGCGGCAGTGCCCGTCGCGGGCGATCTCAGAGGAGGCAAGGCATCTCGGCAGGATCGATCTCGGGAGCGCGGGGAGGGTGCGCTTCGCGCAGGGCCTGCTCGATGTGGGCGAAGCCATGGCGACGCCGATTATCCGGGCGCTAAAGCAGCGCATCATCCCCGCCGCCGAGCCATCCGCCGTCGTCTTCCTCGATGCGCCGCCTGGCAACGCCTGTCCGGTAGTGGAGACGCTGCGACACGCCGATTTCGCACTCCTGGTGACCGAGCCAACGCCTTTCGGACGGCACGATCTCGCCATCGCTGTGGAGGTGGCGCGCGATGGCCTAGGCCTGCCGGTCGGGGTGGTCGTCAACCGCGACGGGACCGGAGATGCGAGCGTTGACGCGTACTGCGCTGACGCCGGTGTCCCCATCCTCCTGCGGATCCCCCACGACCGTCGCATTGCTGAGGCGTACTCGGAAGGACGCCTCTGGGTTGATGAGCTGCCCGAGTACCGCGAGCCCCTGCTACGCCTCTATGCTGATGTCCGGGAGCGCATGAGGGCCCGCGCATGAAACAGTGGGTTGTGCTGAGTGGCAAGGGAGGCACAGGCAAGACGAGTGTGACGGCCGCGCTGGCCCATCTGGCGGCACAGGAGCGGCGGCTCGTCCTCGCCGATGCCGACGTGGATGCGGCCAATCTCGAGCTCTTGCTCTCGCCCGAGGTGGTCGAGGCGCAGGATTTTGTGGGTGGGAAGGTAGCGGCAATCGATGCGGCCCGGTGCACCGCCTGCGGACGCTGCGTGGAGGTCTGCCGTTTTGCCGCCATTGTGTCGGGCGACACCTACCGGGTCGACGGGGCAGCCTGCGAGGGGTGCGCTGCCTGCCGCTACGAGTGCCCGGCCGAAGCTATTGACATGGTGGACCGGGTCAGCGGACGCTGGTTCCGCTCGGAGACGCGGTTCGGCCCTCTCTTCCACGCCAGGCTCTGCCCCGGTGAGGAGAACTCGGGCAAGCTCGTTGCGCAGGTCAAGCAGAGGGCGCGCCATCTCGCCTGGACTATGCAGGCGGACCTGTTGCTGGTGGACGGCCCGCCCGGGACCGGCTGCCCGGCCATCGCCACCATCACCGGCGCGGACCTCGCCCTGCTGGTGGCCGAGCCGACCGTGTCGGGCGTCCATGACCTGCGGCGAGTCCTTGGGGTTGCGCGGCATTTTGGTGTGCCGGCAGCCATCTGCGTGAACAAGGCCGACATCAACCCTGCCCGGAGGGCGGAGGTGGAGTCGCTGTGCCGTGAGGAGCGGCTCCCATTCCTTGGTGCGATACCGTACGACACGGTGGTGACGAGGGCGATGGTATGCCAGCGGGCAGTGACCGAGTACGATCGCGGCCCCGTGGCGCAGGCCCTGCGCGCGGTGTGGGAGTGCCTGCGCGCCGGGCTGGAGTGACGAGAGTCTGCTCTTCTGGAAGGTCGTGAGCAATGATCGAAGTAAACCTGCTGAAGTGTACCGGCTGTGGGCGGTGTGTGGACGTCTGCCCGGCGGGCGCGATGCAGGTAGTGGCCGGCCATGCGAGGGTCGATGCCGCGCGCTGCCAGGGCTGTGAGGCGTGCGTGGGTGCCTGCCCGGAGGGAGCGCTGTCGGTGGTCGCCGCGCCAGTTACCCCCGTCAGCGATCGGCCTTTGAGGGTCAGGCCAGACGTGGTCATCGAGGCCTCACCAAAGCGTGGGGTTCAGCCCTGGCACCGCAGGCTCCTGCCCGCGCTGGGCACGTTGGCCAGCTTTACAGCACGTGAGGTGCTGCCCAGGGTGTTGGAGTATGTCGCCTCCCTGCCGGCGAAGGGGGACGCCGCAGGCTCGGGCAAGGCAGGTGTGATGGGGCAAGGGCCGACTGCCGGGCAGCGACACCGGCATCGGCGGAGGGGCGGCTGAGAACACAGCCCAGAAGGAGGAGAGCAAGATGCGAGTTGTGGTGACGGCCGAAGGCAAGGACCTGGACGCCCGGGCCTGCCCGGTCTTTGGGCGGGCGCCGGTCTATGTCTTTGTGGACGCGGATACGATGGACGCCGAGGCAGTGGAGAACCCGGCCATCAACGCTCCCGGCGGAGCAGGGATTCAGGCCGCCCAGTTCGTCGTGGAGCGGGGCGCTGAGGCGGTGATCACCGGGAGCGTGGGACCCAACGCCTTCAACGTCCTGTCCGCAGCCGGGGTTGCCATCTATCCGTTTGCCGAAGGGACGGTCCGTCAGGCTATCGAGGCGCTGCGACAGGGCCGGCTGGTGGCGACCGGCGGCGCGACAGGGCCGCACCACGCTGGCATGGGCGGTGGACCGGGGAGGGGCATGCGAGGTGCTGCAGCCCCCGCTCAGGCCTCCTCCCGAGAGGCCGAGATCGCCGACCTCAAAAGGGCCGCGGCTGAGCTGCGCCGCCAGTTGGCCGAGGTGATCGATCGGTTGGACCGTCTGGAGAAGGAGTAGTAACATGCGCATAGCAGTCTCAGCTGATGACGCCCGTGGCCTCGATGCCGCGGTGAGCCCACACTTTGGGCGGTGCCCCTACTATGTGCTGGTCGACGTTGACGAAGGGCGGATCAGCTCGACGCGGGTCGTGGCGAATCCGTTCTACGGGCAACACCGTCCCGGGCAGGTTCCCGCCTTCATCCAGAGCCAGGGCGCAGACGTCATGCTCACCGGAGGGATGGGCGCCCGCGCCATGAGCTTTTTTGAGGAGTGTGGTATCGAAGCGGTGACCGGCGCTGCAGGAAGCGTGCGTCATGCCCTCGAGGACTATCTCGCCGGTCGGCTGCGGGGGGCGGCGGCCTGCGGCGAGAGCGTCGAGCACGGCCACGGCGGCGCCGACGTGCACGGGGGGTACGAACAGGACGAGATAGGCCGCCTCCGTGAGGAGGCCGAGAGCCTGCAGCGCCAGCTGGACGAGGTCATGCGCCGCCTCGGCGGGCTGCAAGGAGAGTGATCAGCCGTCCCGCATTGGAGCACCCGTGGGTCCTGGCTACGAGGAGGCGCGGTCCGTCGCGGCGGTAGCGGGTTCGGTGGCGCCGAAGCACGATCGTCCTGGCTGGAAGGAGACTGCGTTCGGAGCCGGACGGGGAACTCAACCGGCAAATGGAGACGGGGGAGGCGGCAGCCTCTCGGGCAGGCGGGTTGTTCCGACGGGTGTGCGACTGATCTGAGGCCATGCTGCTCGCCGTGGGCGAGCACGTGTTGGGCGAGGTGCCCAAGCGTGTGCGCACGGCAACGGTCGTCGACGGCGGCCCGGGCGGCAGTCATGAGGGGTTCTGGGAAGTGGGGGAGGGACTGGGGGCGACGCATGCGGCGGCTGGCCGTGGCTTGCTGGCTCATCCCATCTTTGCTGGTGGGTCTGGTAGGCGTTGGCTGCGCTCACAGGCCGGCCCAGTCCGCTGCGGCGACGGCCGCGCTCCTGACTCTTATACACAAC
>JAIMBM010000360.1 GCA_023511475.1 Anaerolineae bacterium | reverse complement strand
CCAGCCCAGTCGCTGCCGGCCCGGTGCCTCCCCTTGAGGTGCGGCAGTCGGAGCACCGTCCTTCCCACAGCGCTCCCACAGGATGGTCGCGATGGCCTCGATGGCGGAATCCAGCTCGCGATACAGATGTCGACGGCTGATGGCCAGGCGGTCCGCCGCGGTCTGGGGATCGACGCCATCCATGTAGCGCAGCACCATGAGCCGGTGTCGGCGCCACTCGTGGGAGAAAGGCGGCGCCTGCGCACCGGGGTCGAGCTCGTCAATGACCTGCAGGAGGAGTCGGTGCAGGCGCCAGGCCCTCTCTTTGCGCTCCAGCCCGGCATCCGGGACCAGCAGGTCCAGGAGGGGGTGCGAACGCAGGTACACCAGGTCGTAGAGGTGCTCGTACGCGTCCGCCACCTGTTCTATCAGCTGTCGGCTCGGAGCCATTCCATCGGGCCTTCTATGCCAAACTGAGTCACATGGCGTCCCAAACTGTCTCGGAAGATATTGAGAGTTGCGTAGACCTCATGCTATACTTTCAATGAGATTATAGCACGATAGTCTGTGGAGGGAAACTGGCCGCGTCGCAGTACGGCCAACACCCGCAATCAGGCTGGCACGACGGCCAGACCGTGATGGTACAGGAAAGGAGGAAAGCGTCCAGAAACACGCGATCACCACTATTCGCTGGGGTGGTTAGCAGCAGCTTGGACCCAAAGGAGGGAAACATGACTTCCAAGTGGACGCTCAACCGCCGCGCGTTCCTGCGCGGCAGCGCGACCGTGCTGGCGGGTACGGCGCTGGCGGCCTGTGCTCCGGCACCAGCTCCCACTCAGGCTCCCGTCCAGCAGCCCACCAAGGTAGCTGAGGCCACGGCAGTGCCCCAGCCCACGCCGGCTGCGGAGGCGGCCAAAGTGGTCGTCTATGTGGGCTTTGGTACGGGCACCGCACCCGAGCAGATCGAGGCCCACAACCAGCTCGCCAAAGAGTACGCCGATGCCCATCCGGGAGTCCAGGTCGAGTTCATCACCGTTCCTTGGGCCGAGCGCCTCACCAAGTTCTCCACCATGCTCGCCGGCGACCTCGCGCCAGATCTGTGCATGCCCATCGGCGTTGGCGGCTGCGCCGCCTTCTTCGATGAGTGGCTCGACATCAAGCCCTTCGTCGATCGCGACAAGATCGACCTCTCCGTCTTTGTCGGGCGCACGGTCGAGTTCCATACCTATCCCACCAAGATGGTCGGTCTGCCCATCGGCGCCTACCCCGAGGTCATCTTCTACAACGAGGACCTCTTCGATGCCGCAGAGGCCGAGTACCCACCACACGAGTTCGGGACAAAGGAATGGACCTACGACGCACTCGTTGAGCGTGCCAAGCTCGTGACGCTCGACTCCGCGGGGAACAACGCGGCCTCGTCCAGCTTCAAGTGGGAGGATACCGTTCAGTGGGGGTGGGATGGCCTGAGCTGGAACCACCTGCGGGACCTCGCTCCCAAGTTCGGCGGCACCCCGCTGGCCGTCAGCGACGACTACAAGACGGCCAAGGTCAACTCCCCAGAGTGGCTGGCCATGGTGCAGTGGTCGTACGACACCATCTGGAAACACCACGTGCGGGCCAACAGCGAGCAGGGTGGCGTGCTCTACGAGTCGTCCGGGGACCCCTTTGGCTCCAACAAGGTCGGGATGTGGGAGTGCCACAGCTGGATGACCTGGGCCTACCAGGGCTGGACGGACCTGTTCAACTGGGACATGGGCGCCATCCCCATGGGGCCGGTTGGCAAGATGCTGACCGACTGCGACGCCGACACCTTTGTCATGTGCAAGCGCGCCAAGCACCATGAGGTCACCTGGGAGGTCGCCAAGTGGTTCTGCAGCCCCGAGATTCTCCCGCGCCTCGCCGACATCTGGGGCTGCGTCCCCGCGCTTACCGAGGCCGGTGCCCAGTGGAAGACCAAGATGGATGAGAAATGGCCCGGCAAGGACTGGCAGGTGATGTTGGACTCGCTGAAGTACACCTTTGTGCCGAACTCGGAGTCCTGGATCCCCGACGTTGAAAAGATCAACGACCTCATCAACAAGGCTTGGGAGATCCTGACCACCGGCCAGAGCAGCAACGTGCAGGAGACGTTCACCAACTGCAACAACGAGGTCCAGGCAGTTCTGGACGAGTACTGGAAGACCCACTAGCGCAAGGGTCTCAGGCGGGCTCGCTCCGCCGTGCAGCGACGGAGCGAGCCCGGCCCACTGGATGCGGCCGGTCCGGAACAAGGGGTCGGGTTCCGGTTCCCTTGAGCGCATGCCCTGAGCGTCGACCGGGCCTGCAGCCCGGGGGATAGGTCTCCAAGGAGGCGTTCCGTGGCGATAGCGGTCAGGCGCCCTATGACGTTGGGGCGGCGAGAGGCCATCTGGGCCTATGTCCTCATAAGCCCCTGGATCATCGGTTTCATCATCTTCACCGCGGGCCCGATGGTTGCCTCGCTGTTCCTCTCAATGACCAACTATGACGTGGTCAACCCCCCTGCCTTTCTCGGGGCATCGAACTATGTAAAGATGTTCACCCAGGACCGGCAGTTCTGGCATGCGCTGCGGGTGACGCTGACCTATGCCGTGGTGGCCGTCCCCCTCGGGCTGACGTTCGGGTTCATGCTGGCCCTGATGCTGAACGCCAGAATCCCCGGGGTCAGCGTCTGGCGCACGGTCTACTACATGCCATCGGTCGTCTCCGGTGTGGCGGTCGCCATCCTCTGGTCGACGCTCTTCAACGCCCGATTTGGCATCGTGAACTGGGTCCTGAGCTGGTTTGGCATCAAGGGACCTGCCTGGCTCAGCAGCCCCAACTGGGCGCTGCCCGCACTGATCATCATGAGCCTGTGGGGCGTCGGAGGAGGGATGATCATCTATCTGGCAGGCCTGCAGGGCATCCCCACCACGCTCTACGACGCCGCCAAGGTCGACGGGGCCAACGCCTGGCACCAGTTGCGGCATGTGACGCTGCCCATGATGACCCCGATCATCTTCTACAACCTGGTCATGGGCGTCATCGGCACCTTCCAGTACTTTACGAACGCCTACGTGATGACCCGCGGCGGGCCGGTCGAGGCCACGCTCTTCTACAACTTGTATCTGTACTTCAACGCCTTCAGCTATATGAAGATGGGCTATGCCTCGGCGCTGGCCTGGGTTCTGTTCGTGATCGTGCTGCTGCTCACGCTCTTGATCTTCCGTAGCTCGGCGGCGTGGGTCTACTACGAGGGCTCCCTCAAGAGGTAGGTGCGATGAGACAGACCCTTGTTCTGGGGCGGGTTAACGTGCGGGGCGTCAGGTTTCAGTCTATCCTGGTGCGCGTCATCATCGTGCTTCTGTTGACCGTGGGGGCGGTGCTGGTCCTCATGCCAATGGCCTGGATGCTCTCTACGTCCCTCAAAGAGGAGGGCGCAGCCGGTCAGATGCCCCCTCAGTGGATTCCCATGGACCAGCTCACCGTTCAGATTGAGGGGCGCACCTGCTACATCTACGATATCCCGGTTGAGGGCGTGGTCCGCCGTCTGGCGCTGCTCCAGAAGAAGGGCGCCACCGGTACCTTTGTGAATCCAGACAACCTGGAAGAGCGCTACCAGCTGCCAGTCGATACCGGCAGGCGGGTCTCCGTGGTGAGGCTGCACTGGGAGAACTATCCCAACGCCCTGACGAGCGTCCCCTTTGGGCGGTACGCGCTGAACTCGCTGCGCCTCGTGGTCATCACGACCATAGGAGTGCTCCTCTCCTGCACCCTCGTGGCCTACGGCTTTGCACGCTTTCGGGCCAGGGGGCTTGGGGTGCTCTTCATCATCCTCCTGTGCACGATCATGCTGCCGCCCCAGGTCACGCTCATCCCCACCTTTGTGCTCTTCCAAAAGCTCAAGTGGTACGACACGCTCCTGCCGCTGACAGTGCCCGCATTCTTTGGCAACGCCTGGGATATCTTTCTCCTCCGCCAGTACATGATGACCATCCCGCTCGAGCTAGACGATGCGGCACGCATCGACGGCTGCGGACCCCTCGGCATCCTGTGGCACGTCATCGTGCCACAGACCATGCCGGCGCTGGCCACGGTCGCCATCTTTCACTCCCTGTGGAGCTGGAACGACTTTTTCGGGCCCCTGATCTACCTCAAGAGCCAGTCCAACTGGACGGTCGCCCTCGGGCTGCAATCCTTCAACGCCCTCTACTCGCGCAAGCTCCAGCTCCTGATGGCGGCCTCGACGGTGATGATGCTGCCCTGCATTCTGATCTTCTTCTCGGCGCAGAGGCTGTTCATCCAGGGGATCGTCATCTCGGGGGTGAAGGGGTAGTCCTGGATCAAAGCGCCCACCGAGCG
>JAIMBM010000036.1 GCA_023511475.1 Anaerolineae bacterium | reverse complement strand
GCAAGTCCGCCTCTGAACGGATAAGCCGTGCCTTTGATGCCAATGCTCGCTCGTCATCCTTCCCGAGCCCCGAGCAGTGGGGGCCGGAGACCAGCCCCCACTGCCAAGGCCACTATTTCTTCCTCTTGCTCAGTACTTCCTTGGCGCCTGCCACTAGCAGTTCCTGCATCTTGGCCCAGAACTCATCATCAGCCATCTGGTCTTGCATCCACGCGGTCATGAGCATCTGCGACTCGAGGAACATCTTTGTTCCGATGTAGATGCTGCACTCGTTGTAGACCCAGAAGTTCCACTTCTCAAACGGCTTGTAGACTGAGGAAAGCTTGGCCCCCTTGACAGCAGGAGCACCCATCAGGGGTCGCTCGTTCACGATGAACTCAAGGTTTTTCGGGGCGGTGATGTACTGAAGGTACTTGATAACAGCATCAATGTTCTTGTGCGCCTGGACCGATGGCTTCAAGACATTGACCGCGACGAACGGCGCGGTGGGCGGCGGGAAGCCTTTGGTCGTCTTCCACTTGACCGGCTTCACAACTCCCTTGGTCGGAATATCGCGCTCAGAAACGGGCGGGAACATCTGTCCCGTGAAATTGAACTTGATGGCGGTATTGTTCTTGAACCCAACCAGGCTGCTCACGAAGTCTTGGAGTATGGCCACCTTGCCGTCGGCCCACAACTTGGCCATGTCGATCTGTGTCCAACCCTTGGCCATGTATGAAGCGGTCTTCTTGCGCATCAGATGGATGTCGCGGAGGACGCCTGGACGGTCGAATCCGATCTTCCCCTCCAGGACACCTTTGGCCGTCTCGTCCTCGAGAACGCGGCCATCGCCGTTCTCATCCAGGCCGGGAACGCCGAGGAGCAGAGTCGAATAGACCAGGCGCTCTTCCCAGGCGTCGTTGCGGTTGATCGCGCACCACGACGCAAACGGGATATAGTCCTTGTTGAGTTTTTTCACCTTCTCGCAGGCGTTCCAGATGTCGGTCCAGTCGTTGAAGGGGTACGTGACCCCGGCCTCTTTTAGGATGTCCGTGTTGTAAAAGAGCATGAAGGAGTGTGGGAATGGGTCGTAGCTCAAGGGGATGAAGTAGTTGCACCCATTGGCAGCTGCAGCGGAGAAGCTGAAGAGATCGCCGGTAAACGAGGAGCGCCATGAGTTGTTACCCGGGATGTATGGGTTGGGCTTGTCCAAGTATGGCTTGAGATCAAGATACCAGTCGCGATCCTTGTACATCTGACCCCATGAGAAGATGACGTCCGGGGCGATGCCGGCGGCTATGGCCGAGCTTAACTCCTGGGCTTGCTGAGTATTGTCCCAGGTAAAATCGCCCTGCTTGAGCAGGTGGACCTCGATGCTCGGGTTCTCCTTCATGAACTTCTCGGTGACGAGGCGGGCGGCATTGACCACCGTGAAGTTGTTCTTCTCGCTAGGTTCCGTGTCCTTGGTCGGCGCATAGATCCAAAGATTGACGGTGATCTTGGTCTTTTCCGCCGCCACGAGCGGTGCCGCCACCAACAGCGAGAGCACCAGGGACAGAGCCAAGAAGATCCCGATCACCTTGACTGGCTTCTTCATCGTGTCCTCCTCCTTGCCTTTACTCCTCACCGGGCACCGGTCCGGGCGGGTTGGCGCCATTTATACCCGCTATGCATACCAGTCTACCCGGTACCTCAATCATCTGTCTATCTTCGACATCATACCCGATATTCCTGCCACCCGATCAAAATTTTTTCCGCCGACTATCTGCCCAGAGTAGCCCATCTTATGGAAAGCCGACTTATAGATACATATCTGCTATATCTTATATGTCATATGGCCGTCCACTGCCTCTTGCCTTCCGCCGATTATAAATGATATACTTGTCTCGAAAGCGATGGAGGTGACCGCCATGTCCGCCAAAGGTAGACGTCCACCGCTGTATGACCAGATACGCGCCAGTCTAGAGGCTGAGATCGCTGCGGGTCGGCTGAGGCCAGGCGACCGCATCCCGTCCGAGACGGCCCTGGCCAAACGGTTTGACGTCAGCCGCATCACGACCAAACAGGCTCTGACCCAGCTGGCGGAGCAGGGCTCCAAAGAGCTGGCGGTCCTCGGCGAGATCGACCGAGCGAGGCGACGTGCCAAGGATCCGCACGCCCGCTGCCTCGAGGTCGAGGGCGAGCTTGAGCGGCGTCTGCCCGCCGAACTGGATCATCACGCCCTCGGGCTGCTCAACGTCCACGATGTTGAGCACGTCCTCGAGAGTCAGCGGCTCGAAGTACAGCCGGTCGGCCGTGTCATAGTCGGTGGAGACCGTCTCGGGGTTGCAGTTGACCATGATGGACTCGATGCCCAGCTCGCGCAGGGCAAGGGCCGCGTGGCAGCAGCAGTAGTCAAACTCGATCCCCTGGCCGATGCGGTTCGGTCCACTGCCGAGGATCATAACCTTGCGCCGGCGGCCGGGCGATGCCTCGCAAGAGGTCTCGTAGGTCGAGTAGAGATAGGGCGTGTAGGCCTCGAACTCGGCCCCACAGGTATCGACCCGGTTGTAGACGGCGCGGATTCCCAGCTCCAGCCGGCGCCGCCGCACGTCGAGGGAGGGCTGAGCCCCCTGACCCGGCACGGCGAGGAGCCGCGCAAGCTGCCGGTCTGAGAATCCGGCGCGCTTGGCTTCCCGCAGCAACCGCGGAGGCACATTCTCGAGGTTGAAGGCCCGCAGGCGTCCCTCGAGATCGATCAGCTCGTCGAGCTGGGCGAGGAACCACGGGTCGATGTGGGTCAGCCCGGCCACCGCATCCACTGACCAGCCGCTCTGCAGGGCGTACCGCACATAGAGCAGCCGCTCCGGAGTCGGAATGGAGAGTCTGACCCGCAGCTGCTCCGGGTCGATGCGCTCCTCACTGCCATCGGCGCCAAAGCCGGCGCGCCCATCCTCCATGGAGCGCAGGGCCTTCTGCAGCGCTTCCTGGAACGTCCGCCCGATGGCCATCGCCTCGCCGATCGACTTCATCTGCGTGCCGAGGGTCGGGTCGGCGTTGGGCAGCTTCTCAAAGTTCCAGCGGGGCACCTTGACGACGACATAGTCGATCGTCGGCTCGAAGCAGGCTGGCGTCTCCCGGGTGATGTCGTTGGGCAGCTCGTCGAGGGTGTAGCCGACGGCCAGCTTGGCCGCAATCTTGGCGATGGGGAACCCCGTAGCCTTGGAGGCCAGGGCCGAGCTGCGAGAGACCCTCGGGTTCATCTCGATGACCATCACCCGACCCGTCTCGGGATGCACCGCGAACTGGATGTTGGAGCCGCCCGTCTCTACGCCGACGGCGCGGATGATGCGGATGGCCATGTCCCGCAGGCGCTGATACTCCCGGTCGGTGAGGGTGAGCGCCGGCGCGACGGTGATCGAGTCCCCGGTGTGTACGCCCATGGGGTCCATGTTCTCGATGGAGCAGATGACCACGACATTGTCCGCAAGGTCTCGCATGACCTCGAGCTCGAACTCTTTCCAGCCAAGCACCGATTGCTCCACGAGCACCTGATGGACCGGGCTCAGGTCGAGGCCGCGGCGCACTGTCTCGCCCAGCTCCTCAGCATTGTAGGCAATGCCCCCTCCGGAGCCACCGAGGGTGAAGGAGGGGCGGATGATGAGGGGGAACCCGAGGTCGCGGGCAATCCTGCGTGCTTCCTCGACAGAGCCAGCCAGGCCGCTCCGCGGTACCTCAAGGCCTATGCTGACTATGGTCTCACGGAAGAGGCGCCGGTCCTCGGCGATGCGGATCGCCTCGGGCCGCGCGCCGATCAGCGAGACCCCGTAGCGCTCGAGCACGCCGCTGTCGGCCAGCTCGATGGCGAGGTTCAGCGCCGTCTGCCCGCCGACGGTCGGCAGTATCGCCTCCGGGCGCTCGCGGGCGATGATCTGCTCGATGACGGGGGCCACGAGGGGCTCCACATAGGTGCGGTCGGCCAACTCGGGGTCGGTCATGATGGTAGCCGGGTTCGAGTTGACGAGGATGACGCGGTAGCCCTCCTCCTTGAGCGCTTTCACCGCCTGGGTTCCTGAGTAGTCGAACTCGCAGGCCTGCCCGATGACGATCGGGCCCGAGCCGATGATGAGGATCGTGTGCAGGTCAGTGCGTCTCGGCAAAACTACCCTCCCGCGAATGGTCGGATCGGCATTCATCCAGTCGGGTCAGTGAAGGCTCCCATCGACTGCAGACGGGCGGGCTCAGCCCTCCCTCTCCGCCGCTGGTCCCGGCTTCCCCGGTGTGCGAGCGGTCAGTCGCGCGACCTGCACCCGGTGCTCCTGCTTCCACTCGTCTACCAGCCTGCAGAACCCTGCAAAGAGCCCCAATGCATCGTGAGGGCCCGGCCCGGCCTCAGGATGGTACTGCACGCCAAGGACGGGGAGCTGCCGGTGTTGGATACCTTCGACGGTTCGATCATTCAGGTTGATGTGCGTCACGCGGACGTCGCCCCCGCTGAGCGAGCCGGCATCGATGGCATAGTTGTGGTTCTGCGCCGTGATATCCACGTGGCCCGTCGCCAGGTCTTTGACCGGCTGATTGCCTCCGTGGTGCCCGAAGCGCAGCTTGAAGGTGCGCGCCCCGAGCGCCAGCCCCAGAAGCTGATGCCCCAGGCAGATGCCGAGGATCGGGCACCAGCCCAGGAGCTCGCGAACCGTCTCGGCCAGCTCGGCGACGCTCGCCGGGTCTCCCGGGCCGTTGGAGAGCAGTATGCCGTCAGGGCACAGAGCCGTGACCTCCGCTGCCGGTGTGTTCCAGGGCACTACCGTGACCCGCGATCCGCTCTGAACGAGCTGGCACAGGATCGAGCGTTTGACCCCGCAATCAAAGACCACGATGTGGCGCTGTGCCGGGGGCGGAGGCTCGCCCCACCCGGCCGACAGACCGGCCGTCCACTCAAATGGCGCCTGGCAGGAGACCTCGCGCACGAGGTTGCGCGTCGAGATGTCGGGCGCAGCCCTGGCCTTGGCGATCAGCGATTCTGGCGAGAGGTCGTCCGTTGAAACGGCCGCCTTCATGGCGCCAAAGGCTCGCACGTGCCGGGTCAGGGCGCGGGTATCGACGTCGCTGAGGGCCACGATGCCGTGCTCGCGCAGGAACTGCCCGAGGTCTTTGCGGGCGCGCCAGCTGCTGACGAGGGGCGACACCTGGCGCACAAGAAACGCCTCCACCTGGGGGCGTCCGGACTCCATGTCCTCGTCGTTCACGCCGGTGTTGCCGATCTGCGGGGCCGTCATGGCCACCATTTGGCCGCGATAGGATGGGTCGGTCAGGACCTCCTGGTAGCCGCTCAGGCTCGTGTTGAAGACGACTTCGCCGACCCGTTCACCCCGAGCTCCGAAGGAACGCCCGGTGAAAACGGTGCCATCCTCCAGTGCAAGCAGTGCGTCCAATCTGCCCCCCATCTCTCCGAACACAGCCCTGGACGAGGTCGCCGGGCCTACAGGTCGATCACGACGGTTGTTTCATCGCAGGCCGGAAACCTGACGCAGTCGATGCACTCGCGCCAGGCTACGCGCGGCAGGCTCTCACGAGGCGCTGGCACGAACCCCAGCGCCGTGTAGAACGCAGGGAAGTAGGTGAAGGCAAAGATCCGCGGCAGACCCAGCCGCCGGCCCTCCTCAAGCAGCGCTCTCACGATCTTCTCCTCAGAGCCCGCTGGCGCCTCGGGCGCCGAAGCCAGCGCCCTGATCTCCCCCAGGTCGTGCCACAGCACGTGCATCGCCCCGCAGGCGAGCACCTGGCCTCCCTCCTCCACAACCACAAAGTCGCGGATGTTCTGGTACACGTGGTTCTGCGAGCGAGGCAGGATCTCTCCGCGGGCTGCGCGGGCGTTGATTATCTCCACCATGCGGGGCACGTCCTGCACACGGGGGCGCCGAATCATATCACCACCTCGAGGTCCAGGATTACCGCTACCTCGTCGCACTGCGGGAACCTGACGCAGTCGATGCAGTCGACCCAGATCTTGCGCGGCAGGGACTCGCGGTCAACGACCCTGAAACCGAGCGCCTGGAAGAACTCTGGCTTGAAGGTGAGCGCAAAGACCTGCGGGAGGCCGAGCTGTCGCGCGTCGTGCAGGAGCACCCTCACGATCTGGCTCCCGATCCCTCGCCGACGGAAGGCCTCCTCCACGGCGAGCGACCGAATCTCGGCGAGGTCGCCCCAGAGGACATGGAGCGCGCCACAGCCGATCAGCCGCCCGGCCTGCTCGGCGACGACAAAGTCGCGGACATTCTGGTAGACCTGGTTGAGCGACTTGGGGAGCATCTCACCCCGCGCCGCGTAGGCGTTGATCATCTCGGCTATCGCCTCGACGTCGGCGACGACCGCCGGCCGCACGGTGACGCCCGAGGCCTGAGGCACTGCGGCGTCCCCCTTCGCCCGCGCGTCGAGCGCGTTGCGTTCCATCCCTGCCATCTACACCTCTGCTCGCTCCGCCTCGGCGAGGAGGCGGTCGATAATCGTGGCAGCCTCGTCGATCTGTTCCTCGCTGACCACGAGGGGCGGCACCAGCCGCAGAACGCGCTCGCCGGCGCTCGTCACGATCAGGCCGTGGTCGTACGCAGCCGCGGCGAGCGACGCAGCATCGACCGCCAGCTCCATCCCCCAGATCAGGCCCCGACCCCGCACCTCCCGAACCAGCCGGTGGCGCCGCTGCAGCTCTCGCAGGCGCTGCTCCAGGCATGCGCCCCTTCGCCGGACGTCCTCCAGAAAGCCGGGCGCCGTTATCCGGCGCAGGACGACGCGGGCCACCTCACAGATGACGGGGTTGGCGGCGAAGGTGCTCCCGTGATCCCCGGGGGCGATGGCCGAGGCCACACGCCCGGTGAGCAGGGTGGCGCCGAGGGGCAGGCCGCCGCCGAGGGGCTTGGCCAGGGTCATCAGGTCCGGCGTCACCCCGAAGGCCTCGTAGGCCCAGAGCGTGCCGGTGCGCCCGAGGCCACACTGGACCTCGTCAAAGATCAGCAGCGCCCCCTGCTCGTCGCAGCAGGTGCGGAGCGTCTGCATGAACTCTTGGGTGGCTGGGTTGACGCCGCCCTCCCCCTGCAGCGGTTCTACAATCACAGCACCGGTCCGCGGGCCAATCGAGCTGCGCGCTGCCTCTACATCGTTGAAGGGGAGAAAGCGCACGCCGGGGAGCAATGGCTCAAAGGGGGCCCGATACTTTTCGCGGTGCGTCACCGAGAGCGCCCCCATCGTGCGGCCATGGAAGGAGCCGGTGAAGGCGATGATCTCGCTGCGGTCCTGCTCGGGGTGGTTCACGCGCTGCCACTTGCGGGCGAACTTGAGGGCGGCCTCGTTCGCCTCGGTGCCCGAGTTGCAGAAAAAGACCCGGTCGGCAAAGGAGCACTCGACAAGGTCACGGGCGAGGAGTGCGTGTGGCGCCGTGTGGTAAAGGTTCGAGACGTGCATCAGCCGCCGGGCCTGTTCGGTCATCGCCCTGAGAATCCCGGCGTCACCGTAGCCAAGGGCGTTGACGGCGATGCCGGCCACCATGTCCAGGTATCGCCGTCCCCGCGCGTCGTAGAGGTAGGCACCCTCCCCCCGCTCGAGGACAAATGGCGCCCGCTTGTAGGTGCCCAGCACGTAGCGTTGCTCGAGCCGGATGATCTCTTCTGCGTCCACTGCCTCAGCCTTTCTACAGCCTATGGGCGGCCGGCTGTTGGCGAGCCGGCGACGACTCTTGTCCCGCCGCCGCTCTGCAGGCCCTCGAGGTCCAGTATCGTCACCTCAGGCACGCCAGAGGCAACGACCTCGAGCGCTGCCCGCACCTTTGGCACCATACCGCCGGAGATCACGCCCTGCCCGATCCACGCCTCCGCCTCGCTGGCGAGGAGCCGGTCGACCACGCGGCCATCCGCCAGGACGCCCGGCACGTTCGTCACAAAGGCCAGGCTGTCGGCGCCGAGCGCCCGGGCCAGCGCGGCCGCTGCCTGGTCTGCATTGACGTTGTAGGAGCGGCCCTCCGGCCCCAGTGACACTGGCGAGACCACCGGCACGATGCCCTGTGCCATTAACAGGCGCAGCAGGGTCGGGTCGACCGCCGTCACCTCACCAACCCGGCCGAGATCCCCCGAGGGATGCTCGAGGCGCTTGACGCGCAGCAGGCCGCCATCCACGCCACTCAGGCCGACGGCCGGCACGCCATGCGCCAGGAAGCGGGCCACCAGCCGCTTGTTCACCGCTCCCGAGAGCACCATCTCGGTGATGGTGAGCGTCTGCTCGTCGGTCACCCGCAGGCCGTCGACGAAGCGCGGCTGCAGGCCCATAGCTTGTTGCAGGCGCGCGATCTCTTTGCCCCCGCCGTGCACCACCACCGGTGTTGCCCGCGTCCGCAGCACGGCGACCGCTCTTGCCAGGCCGCCCAGAAACGCATCATCATCGATCTCGTTCCCGCCGATCTTGAGCACGACCGTCTCAGACATATCCAGCTCCGCACTGTCTGTGATTGGACGTCTGCGACGCCCCCTATGGCCTCAGGCCGGCGGTCTCGGGCAGCCCGAACATCAGGTTCATGTTCTGCACCGCCTGCCCGGCTGCCCCTTTGCCCAGATTGTCGATGGCCGAGATGATCACGAGCTCGCCGGGGCGCCCGGCGCTGTGCAGCGACAGCACGCAGCGGTCGGTCTGCTCGGCCCAGCGCATGGTCGCCACCTTGCCCTCGGGCAGCACCCGTACCAGCGGCTCGGCAGCATACGCCTCGTGGTAAAGCTTGAGGAGGCCGGCGAGGTCGTGCTCCGGGGGCACGCGGACGTAGAGTGTGGTGAGCATCCCGCGATTGACGGGCACCAGATGCGGCACAAAGGTCACGTGTACCGGCCTGCCCGCTGCCCTCGCGAGCTCTTGCTCCATCTCTGGCACGTGCCGGTGCACGTGCCCGACGTTGTACGGCGAGAGGTTCTCGTTGGCCTCGCAAAAGTGCGTGGTCAGGCTCGGGCTGCGCCCGGCCCCGGAGACGCCGGACTTGGCGTCGGCGATGACGTGCCCGTCGGCCAGCAGGCCGGCGCGGGCGAGGGGGTAGCAGCCGAGGATGACGCTCGTGGGGTAGCAGCCGGGGTTGGCCACAAGGGCCGCCGCCCGGATCCGTTCCCGGTGCAGCTCGGGGAGGCCATAGACCGCCCCGGCGAGGAGCTCCGGCGCCTCATGGGGAACCCGGTACCACTCCCGGTAGAGGTCGGCGGTGGCGAGGCGAAAATCCGCCGAGAGGTCGATCACACGCACCCCGGCCCGACGGGCCCGTTGTACCGTTCCCATCGATGCCCCGTGCGGCAGCGAGCAGAAGACGCAGTCGACCTCGGCGAGTGGCGCATCCTCAGCACGCACGAGGTCGAGGCTGTCGAAGCAGGGGTAGGCGTCGGAGAGGCGGCCGCCGGCGCTCTGCTCCGACGTCGCAAAGACCAGGCGCACATTCGGGTGTCCTCGCAGGAGCTGCACCAGCTCGTAGCCCGCATAGCCCGTTGCGCCAAACACACCTACCCTGATCATTGGTCCCTTCTCCCGCTCGCTGTTTCGCCTTGCTGTTTTGGCGGGCCCCGGCACCTGTGGGATGCCGGGCTGCGCCCCGGCGCGAGGCCACAAAAAAGCAAGCTTCCCGGAAGCCCGGAAAGCTGGCTCAATCAACGCTGATCGCGGCCCACGTGGAACGATCCGGACTTCACATCCGAAGCCGGCGTCGCCTCACTCGTCGCAACTCCGCCGTTTCGCAGAAACGCTCAGGGCACATCACGTACAGGGTGCTCCCAGGGCGCAGTAGAATGCGCATAATCTGGGGCTAGTGTATCACGCCTTGACGAGGGTGTCAAACCGACGCAAGGCCCGGTCTCCAGGCGCGACCCTCGCCTGGTCTTGCAGCCGGCACCCCCGTGCCTCACCCGGCCGTGCATTGGCCACAGCGCCTGCCCCTACACCTCCATCACGAGCGCTACCACCAGCGGCCGCCGGCCGATCTCATTGTAGGCATAGTCGATCAGGCTCTCGCGCAGACGCCCACGCAGCTCGGATGGGGAGGCCACCCGAACGACCTCCTCGACGACTTCTCTGGCGCCCTCGATGAACTCCTCCGCTTCCTGGCTGTACACCAGGCCGCGCGTCACGACCTCGGGGCCGGCGAGGATTCTCCCCGTCTGGCTATCCACCGTCACGCTGGCAACCAGGAAGCCGTTCTGCGAGAGGATGCGCCGATCCTCAAGGACTGCCTCGCCGGCATCGCCGACCCCGCGCCCATCCACAAACACATAGCCCTCGGCCACCCGGTCGACTACCCGGGCCGACGTGCGGGTCAGCTCGAGAACCTCGCCGCTCTCCATGACGACGATGTTCTGCGGCGGGATGCCCACCTTCTCTGCCAGCCCTGCATGCAGCACGAGGTGGCGGTACTCGCCATGGATCGGCACGAAGAAGCGAGGCCGCAGAAGGTTCAGGAGAAGCTTGAGCTCCTCCTGCGCGGCATGCCCCGAGACGTGCACGTCCAACAGCTCGTCATAATACACGTTGGCGCCGAGCCGGAAGAGATTGTTGATCGTGCGGTTGACGAACTCTTCGTTTCCCGGGATCGGCTGGGCCGAGACGATCACCGTGTCGCCCGGCATCAGGCTCACCGCCCGATAGTCGTTGTAGGCCATCCGCACGAGGGCCGATGTGGGCTCGCCCTGACTCCCCGTGCACACAATCGCCACCTGCCGGGGCGGAAGGCGGTTGATGTCCTCGACCGGCAGCAGCAGGCCATCGGGCACACGCAGGCAGCCGAGCTCCATGGCGACGCGCACGTTATTCACCATCGTCCGGCCGACGGCAGCAACCTTCCGGTTGTAGCGGCCAGCGGTGTCAATCACCTGCTGCACGCGCGAGATGTTCGACGCAAAGGTCGCCACCAGCACCCGTCCCGGCGCCTTGGCAAACAACCGCTCAAAGGTCTGGCCGACCTCCTGCTCCGATGGGGTGTAGCCAGGGGTCTCGGCGTTGGTGCTGTCGCCGAGCAACAGCAGGACCCCGGCCCGGCCGAGGTCAGCCAGCTTGGCGAAGTCGGGGCGCTGCCCGTCGACGGGGCTGTAGTCGAACTTGAAGTCGCCAGAGTGGACGATCGTCCCGATGGGGGTACGGATGGCGAGGCCTACTCCGTCGGGGATGGAGTGGGTCACGCGGAAAAAGTCGATCTCGAAGGGGCCCAGTGAGATAGGCGTCTCGGTGCGGATGGGGCGAAAGTTGACGTCGCGGATGTTGTGCTCGCGCAGCTTGACCTCGATCAGCCCCTGGGTCAGCGGCGTGGCATAGACGGGCGCCCAGACTCTCCGCAGCAGGAAGGGCAGAGCGCCAGTGTGGTCCTCGTGCCCGTGGGTGACGATGATTCCCCGCAGCTTTTGGCGCCGCTCGATGACGTAGCGCATATCTGGGATGACGATGTCAACTCCCAGCATCTCGTTCTCGGGGAACATCAGGCCCGCATCGATCACGATCAGGTTGTCGTCGTGCTCCAGTACCATCATGTTGCGGCCGATCTCTCCGAGGCCGCCCAGGGGAATGATGCGTACGCTTTGGTCTCCCAATCGCTCCTCCAGGACAGACAGACACACACCAACCGGCTGCCACAGACCGACCACTGCCTGGGACAGTCGACCTGCAGTGGCAGGCGGCACGATCGACCCATGACCGTGACGAGCCGAGGAGGCCGGAAGGGCCTCCTCACGGGCTCCTGAGGGCCTCCCCGCAGCGGCGCTCTAGAACAGGCTCAGCTGCTCCGCCCCGGGCTCTGGACGGTCCTCCTCGCACGTGGCCTCGCGGAGCAGGTCGGGGATCTTTTGGAAATCCTGCTCGATCGCTTCTCTGAAGCGAGGCTGATGCAGGGCGGCTGCCGGGTGGAACAGGGGCAGCACGATGACATCCCCGATCCGCCTGGGGCGCCCATGTATCTGGGAGATAGAGGCGTTGGGGAGGTACCGCGCCATGGAAAAGCGTCCAAGGGTCGCGATGATGCGGGGCTGCACGAGCTCGATCTGGCGGTCGAGGTATGGACGGCAGGCCTCGATCTCCTCGGGCAGGGGATCGCGGTTGTTGGGAGGGCGGCACTTGATAACGTTGCAGATGTACACCTGGTCGCGGCTCAGGCCGACGGAGCGCAAGAGCTCTTCGAGGAACTGCCCGGCCGGACCTACAAAGGGCCTTCCGAGCCGGTCTTCGTGAAAGCCCGGCGCCTCACCGATGAACATCAGCCTGGCATTTGATGGACCTTCGCCGGGCACGGTGTGGGTACGTCCCCGCGCCAGAGGACACTTCTGGCACCGCGCAATCTCCGCGGCCAACCGCTCGAGCTCTTCCATGCGCCAGTCACCTCCCTGCCTGCTCGGCGGAATTCTACCCTAATTCGGGGCTCTTGTCCACAATGGGGGCGGGGCAGGACATAGTTCGCCCTGGGGCAAGGCTTATCTGTGCTGCCCCCGCCGCGGCGCTATCCATTACCCACAAGTGGCCTGGGGGGAGCGCAGGCGCCCATGGCCTGCACAGCATCTCGCGGAGGGAGCCGCCCCCTCCCCTGACCCCTCC
>JAIMBM010000359.1 GCA_023511475.1 Anaerolineae bacterium | reverse complement strand
GGAGAGGGCGAGGGAGTGGGGTAGGCCCCGGTTGGTCGTGGGAGCCAGCCCCGTGCGGCGGAGTGAGGCAATGCCCCGGAATGACGCGGCAAGCCTGCCCCAAACCTGAAACTCAACTCGGCTATCCAAACTTGTGTCGCCCCCACACCCCTGCCCCGGGCGGGCGCGCAGCCCTACTCCGCCGGGGCCATCGGCAGCCGGATACCGTGCCGTTTGGCGGCGGCGAGCGCCTCCGGATAACCCGCATCGGCATGGCGCACGATCCCGATGCCCGGGTCTGCCGTGAGCACGCGCTCCAGTCGCCGCGCCGCCTGGGGTGTGCCATCGGCCACGATGACCTGCCCCGCGTGCTGGCTGTAGCCAATCCCGACCCCACCTCCATGGTGGAAGGAGACCCAGGTCGCCCCACACACCGCGTTTAGGAGCGCGTTCAGGATCGGCCAGTCCGAGATGGCATCCGACCCGTCGCGCATCCCCTCCGTCTCCCGCCGCGGCGAGGCGACCGAGCCACAGTCCAGATGGTCGCGGCCGATGACGACAGGGGCTTTGATCCTGCCCTGACGCACCAGGTCGTTGATAATGAGGCCAAAGCGGGCCCGCTCGCCATAGCCCAGCCAGCAGATGCGAGCCGGCAACCCCTGGAAGGCCACGCGCTCTCTCGCCAGCCGAATCCACCGGCAGAGCGGCTCGTCCTGAGCGAACTCGTGCAGGACGACCTCATCGGTCACATAGATGTCCTCCGGGTCGCCAGAGAGGGCCACCCAGCGGAAGGGGCCCTTCCCCTCGCAGAACAGCGGCCGGATGTAGGCGGGCACAAACCCCGGAAAGCTGAAGGCGTCCCTCACCCCGGCATCGAAGGCGCGTTGGCGGAGATTGTTGCCA
Source organism: Anaerolineae bacterium (assembly GCA_023511475.1). Taxonomy (GTDB): domain Bacteria; phylum Chloroflexota; class Anaerolineae; order SpSt-313; family SpSt-313; genus SpSt-313. Next base: position 3,468 of record JAIMBM010000359.1, on the reverse strand, counting down.
TAGTCAAAGACCTCCGCGCCCCGCTTCTGCAGAGCCAGCATCGCCTCGACCTGCGCCGCCATCGAGGCGAGCGCCCGCTCCTGATAAGCCGCCGGGTCTTTCCGTCGCAGCTCGTCCGCTGCCTCGAGCGAGAGCCCCCGCGGCACATAGCTCAGAGGGTCGTGGGCCGGAGTCTGATCGGTGACCACGTCGGGCACAACGCCCCGCGCCACCAGCTCCGGGTACACATCCGCGGCGTTGCCGATGAGGCCGATCGAGCGGGCCTCCCGACGCCGCATCGCCTCCTCAACCAGGGTCATGGCCTCCTCGAGGTTGTCGACCACCACATCCAGGTAGCGCGTGTCGAGGCGGCGCTGTGCGCGGGCCGGGTCGACCTCGACGATCAGCCCCACTCCCTCGTTCATCGTGACCGCAAGCGGTTGGGCTCCGCCCATCCCGCCGAGCCCGGCTGAGAGCACAAATCGGCCCTTGAGCGAGCCTCCAAAGCGACGCCGCGCCACGGCAGCCAGCGTCTCATAGGTGCCCTGCAGGATGCCCTGCGTTCCGATGTAGATCCAGGAGCCGGCCGTCATCTGGCCATACATCGTCAGCCCCTGCGCATCGAGGGCATCAAAGGTCTGCTGGTTCGCCCACGCCGGGACCAGGTTGGCGTTGGCGATCAGCACGCGAGGGGCGTCGACGTGGGTCCGAAAGATGCCTACCGGCTTACCGGACTGGACGAGGAGTGTCTCGTCGTTCTCCAGCTCCCGCAGGGACGACACAAGCGCATCGAAGCACACCCAGCTCCGCGCGGCCCTGCCACGGCCTCCGTAGACGATCAGGTCCTCTGGCCTTTCAGCGACCTCGGGGTCGAGGTTGTTCATGAGCATGCGCAGGGCCGCTTCCTGGCCCCAGCCCTTGCAGCTCAGTTCTCTCCCTCGCGGTGCGCGCACCACACGAGCGCTCACGCGTGACCTCCTCACTGTGCACCAAGCCACAGCTCTGCCGGGCGTCGAAGCGCTAATCCTCGAGCGCCGCGTTGACCGCCCCGACCAGGTCTCCCTCATGCACGAGACGGCGCACCGCCTCGATGAGTGGCGCCATGTAGGCATCCTGCTCCAGGAAGGGCACGTGCTGCCGGATCAGCGCGTAGGCGGCTGCCGTACCCCTCCCGAGCCGCACTTCGCCCAGCACCTCGCGACGAAAGTCGATCCCCTGCGCTGCCGCAAGCAACTCGATCGCAAGGATAGTCTCGACGTTTCCCAGAATCTCCGCCGCCTGCCGCGCCGCAATCGGGCCCATGCTGACATGGTCCTCCGTGTTGGCCGAGGTTGGCACCGTATCGACGCTGGCGGGATGGGCGAGGACCTTGTTCTCCGAGGCCAGGGCCGCCGCGGTGTACTGCGCAAGCATAAAGCCCGAGTTCAGGCCTCCGTGCTTGATCAGGAAGGCTGGGAGAGTCCCCTGGTTCGAGGCATCGTCGGTGAGGCGCGTCAGCCGGCGCTCAGAGATATTGCCGATCTCGGCGAGAGCGATGGACAGATAGTCCATGGCGATGGCGACCGGCTCGCCGTGAAAGTTGCCGCCCGACAGGCAGAGGGGCTCGCCGCTCTCGTCAAAGAAGATGAGGGGGTTGTCAGTCGCGCTGTTGAGCTCGATCTCGAGGACCCACCGGGCGTAGGCGATGGCATCGCGTGCGGCTCCATGCACCTGCGGGATGCACCGGAGCGTGTATGCATCCTGCACATTCAGAGGATCATCGGGCCGCAGGAACTCGCTGCCTTCGAGGAGCCGCCGGAGGTACTCGGCGCAGGCGGCCTGCCGGGGGTGAGGGCGCGCCGCGTGGATGCGGGGGTCAAAGGCCCGCGGCGTGGCATGCAACGCTTCGCAGCTCAGCGCACCAGCGATGTCGGCGACCTGGGCCACCCGCTCGGCCCGGGCCGTGGTCAGCACGCCGATGGCCGTCATGAAGGCGGTGCCATTGGTCAACGCGAGCCCCTCTTTTGCCCCGAGGACGAGTGGCTCGATCCTCGCGCGGCGCAACGCCTCCGCTCCCGGCAGCACCTCGCCGCGGTACCGGGCCTCACCCTGCCCGATCAGCACGAGCGCCATGTGCGCCAGGGGTGCCAGATCGCCGCTGGCCCCAAGGGAGCCTTTCTCGGGGATGATGGGGTGCACGCCCGCGTTGAGGGCACTCAGGAGCCGCTCGACCGTCTCCACACGCACACCCGAATGGCCCTTGGCCAGGGTATTCGCGCGGATGATCATCACGGCCCGTGTGGTTGCCTCGTCAACAGGCCGGCCCACACCCACGGCATGGCTCTTGAGGATGTTCTCCTGGAGCCGCTCTGCATCCCCGGGGGGAATGCGGCGGCCCATAAAGTGGCCAAAGCCAGTGGTAACACCATAGACGACCTCGCCCGAGCTAAGGAAGCGCTCCACGGCCCGGCGAGCGCGGGCAACGCGCTCACGAGCCTCGGGCGCCAACTCGACCCTCACCCGGTCAGGGTCGGCCCAGGCCTCCGCTGCGGCGACCACGTCCTCGAGCCGCAACGTCTCGCCATCCACCGTGATGCGCGGCTGGACCACCGGTTGTAGCCTTCCAGGGAGAACAAACGGCTATCCGCTCAAGTCGTGGGCCGATCAGGCGGGAGCAGCCGCCAGATGCGGGCGCACGCGTTCCAGGAGCCTCTCCTTGGGCATATAGCCGACGATGCGCTCGACTGGCTTGCCGTCCTTGAACACGATCAGCGTCGGTATGCTCTGCACCCCGTAGCGAGTGGCCACAGCGGGGTTCTGATCCACGTCCACTTTGGCTACCTTGAGGACGCCCGCCTGCTCCGAGGCGATCTCTTTCACAACCGGAGCAACCATGCGGCACGGTCCGCACCAGGCAGCCCAAAAGTCCACCAGAGTCGGCAGCTTGGACTGCAGAACTTCCTGGTCAAAGGTTGCGTCAGTCACATCCACCGGTTCCACAGCCATCTCCAGCACTCCTCTCTCCGGCTACACCGGACAATCCGTAGCGTAGGAACAGCTCGATCACGCGCTGCAGGCGCTCTCTGAGCCGCGGATCCCCGGTGCCGCGCAGGCACTCGTCCAGATACGGCCGCACAATGAACAGGCCGACGCTGTCGAGAGCCGCCCGTGCAGCCATGAGCTGGGTCAGGACCGCGTCGCAGTCCTGCCTCTCTTCGATCATACGCTGTAGGCCGCGGATCTGGCCCTCGATCCGCCGCAGGCGCGTCACGGCCTCGTTCCGCGCGTCGTCGTTGTCGTGTGCCAAACCGTGGGCCCCTTTCGTGAAACACGGCCCGGGCGCTTGCTTCCCGTTGGCTGCAGCCGTCGCGCTGTGGCCCTCGGTCTGCCCGGCCAGGCTGCAGTATAGACCGCGCCCAGAGCAGTGTCAAGGCAGCCCTCTGCGCTTTTCCTTGGCCCCCGGAAGGGCACACCGTGTCCACGCACAGCTGTTGAGCCTCAGGCCGGGGC
>JAIMBM010000358.1 GCA_023511475.1 Anaerolineae bacterium | reverse complement strand
GCGAGGCGGCGCTGGAGATGGCGCGGCGCGCGGGCCCAAAGCCCACGGTCGGGATGCCGGCCATCCCCGCCGTGTACACCCCATCGGTCGAGAACTGCCAACACAGGGTGCGCGGCCGGCTGCCGAGCGCGCTTTCGAGCGCCTGTGCGCAGCGGATGAGGAAAGGATCGTTCTCCGGCAGCAGCCAGGAGGGATGGTATTGCCGCGCCTGGCAGGGATAGCCGGCGTAGCTGGTCGCCCTGTACTCGCTGACGGCGACCTCGGCGTCGACCCCCTCGCGGGTGATCGTTCGCCGCAGCTCGGTGAGCGCCTTGGCCTCGGTCTCATCGGAGGTGAGCCGGCGATCCACGTAGAGGACGCAGCGATGCGGGACGGCGTTGCGGCTTTCGGCCTCGCTCGCGATCTCGGTGACCGCGATCGAGCCGCGGCCGAGGAGCGAGTCGCTGTTGAGTTGCTGCGCGAGGAGCTCGATCCCCACGATCACCCGGGCTGCCCCATAGATGGCGTTCTCCCCATCCTCCGGCATGGAGGCATGGCAGGACCGGCCCCTCAGCGTGATGCAGGCCTCGAGGCGCCCGCGGTGCCCGCGCGCGAGGCCGAGGTTGGTCGGCTCGCCGAGGAGGCAATAGTCTGGCTGAATCCCTTGCTCCTCGATGACCTCGCGGATGGCCAGGCCCTCGCACGGCTCCTCCTGCACCACCATGGCGAGAACCAGGGTCCCGCGGCGTGGCAGGCCCTGCTCCACGAGCTGCTTCGCGCCATAGACCATGGCGGCGATGGCGCCTTTCATGTCCGCGGCGCCGCGGCCATAGAGCACCTCGTCCTCGATGGCCGCGCTGTAGGGGGCGTGACGCCACGCGGCGGGGTCACCCGCGTCTACCGTATCCATGTGGGCGTCGAAGAGCAGGATTGGCCGCTCGCCCGTGCCCAGGCGAGCGATGACATTGCCCATGGGGTCGGTTCGCACATCGGGGAAGCCCAGGCGCTTCATCTCCTCGGCGATGAGTGCGGCGACGGCCCCTTCCTGCGTCGAGAGGCTGGGCGTCTGCACCAGGCGGCGCAGGAACTGGATCATGTCGAGGTTTGCGGTCGAGAGTTGCCAGTCCATGGTCTGACGTGCTTCCTTCTTGCATAGCCGCAGCCGGGCTAGTAGGCCCCGCGGCCGACGAGGATGGCCGGGATGGTCTTGAGCATGATCTTGAGGTCGAGGAGGGGACTCCAGTTCTCGACGTAGTAGATGTCAAGGAGCACACCCTCGTCAAAGTCCATATCCGCGCGGCCGTTGATCTGCCAGAGCCCGGTGATGCCGGGGGCTGCCTCGAGGCGTCGGCGTTGCCAGGGCTGGTACTGCTCCACCTCATGGGGCAGGGCCGGCCTTGGGCCCACGATGCTCATGTCGCCCTTGAGCACATTCCAAAAGTTGGGCAACTCGTCCAGGGAGCCGCGGCGCAGGAACTTGCCTACGCGGGTGCGGCGCGGGTCATCGCGTATCTTGAAGAGCGGCCCCTTGGCCTCGTTGCGGTCCTCAAGCTGCGCCCGGGCCTGCTCTGCGCCCACGAACATGGTGCGGAACTTGTAGCAGGTGAAGGGGCGGCCGCCTCGCCCCACCCGGGTCTGCTTGTAGATCACGGGGCCAGGCGAGTCGAGCCGGATGAGCAGCGCGATCAGGCCCATCACGGGTGCAAGCAAGACCAGGGCGATGGCGCTAAAGGCCACATCCATCAGTCGCTTCGCAGCCAGGTTGCGCCCGCGGATGAGCGGCTCGCGGACGCCGATGAGGGGGATGCCGTTGAGGTCATCCATCTCCACCTGGCTGAGGCTGAGCTGGAAGAGGTCGGGCACGATCCTCGCGCGGACTCGCTGTCTCTCGCACTGGCCCATGATACTGAGAATCTTGCGGTGGGCCATCCAGGGCAGTGCGATGATGACCTCATCCACATTGTACTGGCTCACCAGCTCTGGGATGCGCTCCGTGCCGCCGAGGGCTTTGAAGCGGCCGATGTCGGTCGATCCGCGCTCCGGCATATCGTCCACAAAGCCGACGATATGGTAGCCGCAGTCGGGCCGGGCCACCAGGTTGCGCATCACTGTGCGCCCCGCCTCGCCCGCACCGACGATCAGCGCCCGCGTCACGCCCACGCCTCGCCGCCTCAGGAACCGCTGCACGCCACGCTCGATGCCGCGGCTCAGGCCCAGAAGAGCAACGGTCCACACACCTGCATAGAAGAAAATGAGCCGGGAGTAGTAGCTGCGGTAGGCAAGGAACACCAGAAAGATGACGGTGGCGATGCCCGCGAGCGTCCCCCGGGAGACGCTGTACATCTCGTCGAGCCAGGACCGGTTGCGCCGCGGCGTGTAGGCGCCATCGAGCCAGTAGAAGCCCAGAAGGACGATTGCCAGGACGGACAGTATAGGCACGTAGACGGAGAAGGGCTGCCAGTACTCGGGCTCGACCTGACGGAACCACTGCAGCTCGTACCGGCACCAGTACGCGCCGAGGAACCCCAGGCCGATGAGGACGGCGTCTAGGGCGAACTTGATGACGGGCCACGATGGCAGCCATCGCCTAGACATCACCTGCACCCTCCAGCACAGCACGGTAGACTTGCGCCGTGCGTTCTGCGCTCCGCGACCATGGGAACCCCGCGGCTCGCCGGAGGCCGGCCTGCCGCAGATGGTCCGCCAGATCCGGCTGCTGCAAGGCCCGGGCCAGCGTCGCAGCCAGAGCCTCCGTATTCAGCGGATCGACCAGGATGGCAGCATCGCCGACCACCTCGGGCAGGGAGGATGCGTTCGATACGATGGCCGGCGTGCCGCAGGCCATTGCCTCCAGTGCCGGCAGCCCGAACCCCTCGTAGAGCGAGGGGTACACGAACCAGGTCGCCGCATTGTACCACAGCGGCAGCTCGGCTTGAGGGATAAAGCCGGCGAGCTGGACCCTGTCCCTCAGGCCCAGCCGCTCGATGGTGGCAAAGATCGCCTCATAGTACCAGCCCCTGCCGCCGCAGATCACCAGGGGTGGCGCCTCGGGCACTCGGGCCAACGCCTCGAGCAGGCGCGGGATATTCTTGCGCGGCTCCATGGTAGCCACGCAGAGCAGAAACCGCTCCGGCAACCCGCGCCGCTCGCGGAACTCTCGCACCTTACGGCTATCCAGCGGCCGGAAAGCGGCGTCGACCCCGTTGTGCACCACGGTCACCCGCTCCGGCGGCACACCGAACAGGCGGATGACATCCCGACGCGTGCTCTCCGAGACGGCGATCACCCGGTCGGCGTGCCGGGCCGTCCAGCGGGCCAGGGCTGCCTGATAGAGACGGCGCTCCCGCCGGAACGTTTCCGGGTACAGCAAAAAGCTCAGATCGTGGACGGTAACGACCAGCCGGCAGCGCCTCGCCAGCGGCCCCACGTTGACTGGCGCATGCAGGAGGTCTATCCCCGCTCGCCACAGCAGGGCCGGCTGGACGCACTGCTCCCACAGGATGCGTCGCAAGGGATGGGCCCCGGGCACCCCGGAACGGCAGACCCGCCAGCCTGGAAAGTCATCGACCACGCCTGCTCCCACATAGGCGGTCAGGTCCAGGTCGGCGGCGACTGCTGGCAGCGTTCGCAGCAGGGCGTAGATGTACTGGCTCACGCCAGCGTTGCGGTACCCGGGCTCCGGTGACAGGAGGTGGGCGTTGAGCGCGACGTGCCCGGGGGCCGGGCACCGTCCGGGTTCGCCACGGTCGTGGTTCACGGCGGCCATTATATACGCACCCTCGGGAACTGACAAACCGCACGCGGGCCAGGAGGGTTCTGCGCGAGAAGTGAGGACCGGGAGGCGACAGGCGCCCCCACGGCCCTCATCCGATGGACCGTCAGGGCCGGCTCAGCGTCCGATGGCGCTCTCGACCTTCCCAGCGATCTCCCCAGCCTTGCTGCCGACGAGCACGCCGTCGATCTGCCCGGAGACGGAGGAGGGCAGCCGCTCTTTCAGCCAGTTGATGGTGGTCTTGGCCGCATCCTCGGCCTTGTCCCGGGAGAGGCCGGTCTTCTGGACGATGGTGTCGATCAGATCGTCCATCCCTTCACCTCAAGTGGCACCGCCGGCCCGGCCGGCGGGTCGATTGCACAACCCTGCGGTTGCGGGGCTAGCGTGCCACAGGGTCCGGTCGGCGTCAAGGCCAAAAGCCTGGCCTCTCGGGCGGGCCTGTCAACTCGGGGTGGCGGTGGGGACGGACAAGGTGCCCGAATCGCCGTTCCTTACCCCTTGCGAGAGGAGTGTCCCATCCCCCGGGATCGAGTTTGGCCTTTCGGGGTGCAACTCGTGGCGCCGTCTACCGGTCGCTGAGATGACCTCGAGCGATGCTGCGTC
>JAIMBM010000357.1 GCA_023511475.1 Anaerolineae bacterium | reverse complement strand
CCCCGGGGGGATGGGGTACTGCCTCTCGAGTACCCTGCTCGCGCCCGCGGGGCCACCTGTCCGCCCCTGAACCCGCGTTGGTCAGGCCGGCAACCACACCTGCCATGGGCGGGCCGCCCGGCCGCAGCAGGCTACTACTCATACCGGAGGGCCTCGATCGGATTCAGCCGGGCGGCACGCCGTGCCGGATAGATACCGAAGAACACCCCAACAGCGATAGAGAACCCCGTCGCCAGGGCGATCGACTGCAGCGAGAGCCTGGCGACAAAGGCCCCCGACAGGTTCACCAGCCCAGAGATGCCCATGCCGGCCAGGATGCCAACGGCGCCTCCGGCGAGGCTGAGCACCACCGCCTCGATGAGGAACTGCACGAGGATGTCGCTGCGCCTGGCCCCGACGGCCTTGCGCAGGCCGATCTCGCGCGTCCGCTCCATGACCGATACCAGCATGGTGTTCATGATCCCGATGCCACCGACGACGAGGGAGATCGCGGCAATGGCCGCGAGGAACACGGTCAGCACCCGGGTCACGGAAGTGGTGACATCAGCGAGATCCTTCAGGCTGGTCACGCTAAAGTCCTCATGGTCGGCGCTCGCTCCGCGGCGCTGCCGGAGCAGCTCGGTGATCTGGGCAATCGCGCTCTCTATGCGGGAGGCATCCGTCGCCGAGACGTTGATCCGTGTAACAATCTGGCTGCCTTCTCCAGAGATCGAGTCCCGGCCGAAGAGGCGCCCCGCTGCGCTCAGGGGGACGACAACGGCCCGGTCGCGCGAGAGCAGTGCGCCCGAACCCTCCCTGCTCAGCACGCCGATCACTCGAAAGGGCACCCGGTTGATGCGCACGATCTTGCCCAGCGGGTCCTCCGGCCCGAAGAGCTCGTCCGCCACGTCCGCGCCGATGACAGCCACCCGTGCCGCCACGCCCAGGTCCTGGTCACTGAAGAACTGTCCGAGGTGCATGTCAAAGTTTCGGACGTACTGGTACTCGGGGGTCGTCCCGGTGACGGTTGTGTACATGCTGGCATTGTGGTAGACGATCTCGGCTCCATGGTCATACTGAGGGGCGACGGCGGAGCAGTCTGGGCAGTTGCCCTGCCGGGCGATGGTCATCGCGTCCTCGAGCGTCAGCACTTCGGAGGCAGTCGAGCCCTCGCCAAGCGCAGCACTCATGCTGACGGCCCCGGGCATGACAAAGATCAGGTTCGAGCCGATGCCCTCGATCTGGCCCAGGATAGCCGCCTGAGCGCCCTGCCCGATGGAGAGGAGCGCAACCACGGCCCCCACGCCGATGATGATCCCCAGCATCGTCAGCGAAGCTCGGAGCTTGTTCGCCGACAGAGCGTGCAGGGCGAGGTGAATGTTCTGTAGCAGGTTCATGGCGGGGTTCACCTCCTCAGGCGCGGGGGCTCGCCCGCCGCTATCGGGGTGTTGGGCTCCTCGCCTGCCACGCGTCCATCCTGCAGACGGATGATACGCCGGGTCTGGCGTGCGATCTCCTGGTCGTGAGTGACGTAGACCACCGTGATGCCGCGCTCGGCGTTCAGCCGCTGGAAGATGGCGATGATCTCCTGGCCCGTCCTCGAATCCAGGTTCCCGGTCGGCTCGTCGGCCAGGAGGATGGACGGCTCGTTCACCAGAGCGCGGGCAATCGCGACTCGCTGCTGCTCGCCCCCGGAAAGCTGTGAGGGCCGGTGCCGGGCTCGATCAGCGAGCCCGACGGCGTCCAGCGCCTCGAGCGCCCGACGACGCCGGCCCTTCGCCTTGCTGTACACGAGGGGCATCTCGACGTTCTCCAGGGCGGTCGTCCGTGGCAGGAGGTTATAGTTCTGAAACACAAAGCCGATCTCGCGACAACGGATCCACGCGAGTTGGTTCTCGGTTAGCTGCCCGACTTCGGTGCCGTTCAGCCAGTACTCGCCAGAGGTGGCCTGGTCCAGGCAACCGAGGATGTTCATGAGGGTGCTCTTGCCCGAGCCCGATGGCCCCATGATGGAGACGAGTTCGCCGCGGGCGATGTCGAGTGATATGCCTTGCAGGGCCCGAACCTGTATCTGCCCGCTGCGATAGACCTTGCTGACGTTTCTGAGCCGCATTATGGTCGCTTTGTGCACGGGCCTACCTCCCGCTCGTGCTGGGCGCAAACGGGCTCTGCCGCGGCGCGCTGACCACCACTACCATCCCCTCCGTCAGACCTTTGGACACCTCGGTGTGCGTCTCATTGCTGAGGCCCGCCTCCACATCCTGGCGCTTGATCTCGTTATCGACCACGATCTCGACATAGCGCCCGAGCCGGTCGCGGCGAACCGACCGGTTGGGCACGAGGAGCACGTTCGCCTTGCGGGCGACCACAATATTCACGCTGGCCGTCATATCGGCCTTGACGGCGACCTCGGTCGGCTCAAGGTCGACGGTGACGCCATAGTTGACGACTCCCTGGGACAGGGTCCCTGCCGGAGCTATCCGGCTGACTCTTCCGCGCAGGGGTTTGTCGGGGAAGGCGTCAAGGACGATCTGCGCTTCCTGGCCGATCTCGACCTGGCCGATGGAGGCCTCGTCGATCTCCACATCGATGTGATAGGCACTCAGGTCGGCGAGCGTGATCACCGGCGTGGTCACACTGACCAGCTCGCCGATGTGCCCGTTCACGGCGACGACCACGCCGTCAAAGGGTGCGGTTAGCGTCGTCCCCTCGAGGCGCAGCCTGGCCTGCTCGAGGGCAGCGAGGTTCTGGTCCACCTGTGCCTGGGCGGCACGGATCTCCTGTGCCGAGGGGCCACTGGTCAGACGGGCCAGGTTCGCCTGGGCCTCTGCCAGCTGGGCCTCTGCCGCGCGGATGTCGGTAGCGCTGGGGCCGTCCTTCACCTGCTCGTACTGCAGCCGGGCGATCTCGGCTGCCATCTCGGCCGCGGCAACGGCAGCCCGGCTCTGGTCCTTGGCAGCCTCGGACACCTGCGGGTTGCCACAGGTGGCATCGCGGTAGGACTGGGCCTTCCACAGCTCGTCCTTGGCCTGCTCCCAGCGCAGACGGGCGATCTCGACCTCTCTGGGGGATGCGCCCGCGTTGAGCAGGTTCAGGTACTCCTGCGCACTGGCCACGCTGGCCTTTGCGGCGTTGACCTGATCCGGGCTGGGGCCCCGCCTGAGCTCCTCAAGGCGGGCCTGGCTCGCGCGAAGGAGCGCCTCTGCCTGGGCAACCGCCTGCTGCATCTCGCGGGCATCGATGGTGGCCAGCTTCTGGCCGGCCTGCACCCTGTCCCCAACAGACACGTTGATCTCGGCAATCCGCCCCGTGGCAGCAAAGGCCAGAACTGCACGGCTCCTCGGGGCCACGGAGCCGGTAGCATTGACGGTAGCCACAATCTCACCCCTCTCGACCGGTGCCAGCTCGTAGCCTGCGAGGGACGCGCCCGGCGTCGCCCTCATCGCCTGAGAGGCAAGAATCGCCAGGCCCGCCAGCAGGACGACCGAGAGGGCGATGGTGATGATCTTTCTCATCGTCGGACAGGCTCCTCTTCGACGTCTTTAGGGAATCAAGTGGGCATCGCGTCGCTGCCCTGCTACCACTGCCCTGGACTACAGACAGAGTTCGGGACGGGGACGGATGCCCACCGGGATAGACGGCCCGTTCAATAGGGTTTTCGGCTTTTCCGCGTCGCCGGTGCGCTCATGCGCCATCGGCGACGTGGCGGTATGGGTCCTGGCTCTGTGTTACCTCGCTTCTGGAACCGGCTGGCCCAAAGATGGCCATCGGCGGTATCATAGCATCGTCTTGATGAGTTCGTCAAGAAGAATCGTTCGTTTGGGTGTAGCTCAGGTTGGGGGCAGGCTCATGTGTGCAGCTGTCGGTGCGAAGCCCTCCACCGACGAACATCCCACTTGGGCTATGCGCTGGACTCTGGCCTCTTCGGATTCTCGTCCCTCAACACCAGTTCCACTGCTCCCGGGCGGTCCCGGCCCCCTGTAATGTCTTCCTCCTCCCCGAGGCGGCCGCCGCCGCGTCCGCCGCGGGGGGGGGGGGGGGGTTGAGGGGGGGCCAGTCCCCTCCGCCCGCTCTCGATGAACGTGCTGTGGAAATGTCAAGCTCCAAGCCGTAGATCGGCTGTCAATGTACCATGCCAGTATAAGCGCGTCAAGGCGCCCGCGTGCGCCCAAAGACCGCCAATTTACCGAGGCGCGCCTGCATCGTCGCCCACTGACACCCTCGCTCCCTCGCGGCGTTCAGACGGTGGCACCGAAGTTCGGTGTACACGCCCCGCCGGCGCGATTCCGGCAGCGACCGGGGTGGCTCGGATACGCCTCTGTTCCCGGAACGTTGCCTCCCGGCTTGGAGCCGTTGAACGGCGATAGGTAAATCGTGATC
>JAIMBM010000356.1 GCA_023511475.1 Anaerolineae bacterium | reverse complement strand
TGTTCGACCGATTCGGGGGGGGGCGCTAACAGGGGTTGAGCCTCTGCCTCGGCGGGGGGGGGGGGGGCGCTCCGGGTGGGGCGGGGGGGGGGGCGGCGGCCGCCCCCCCCCCCCAAACACCCCCTCCGATTCTGGATCTCCTGCCCCCGCGCTGCGGGGGCAGGGTTAGGGGTGGAGGTCCCTCTATGGGCAATGCCCCAGCCCTACAAGCGAAGAAGGCCGTCCGCCCCTGAACCGTTCCTTCCAGAGGGGTTTATGGTACAGGATTTGCTCGGGGTCTGGTACGGGGCAGCCCCTGGCACCGGAGGCCTATAATGACACTTCTGTCAGCCTGCATTCTGGGAGTGCTGGTGTTGGCGCTGGCAACCTGCATCCTGGCGGTGCTCGCCGTCGAGGCAGCCAGCACCGACGCCGAGCTCCATGTCACCCAGGACTTTCGCCGCGCCATCTGGGAGGAGCGCGAGGCGCTGCGCTTGCTCCGCGCCCGCTATGCCCGCGGCGAGGTCCCGCCGGAGGAGTACCGCCGCCTGGCCTACGAGCTTGCAGAGGGTGAAGCGGCCTGAAAGGTCGCATCCGCCGACATGCCGGGCTTGAGCAGGCCCTCGGGATTGGGGATACTCACCCGCACGGCAAAGTAGGTGTTGACGCGCTCCTCGCGGGTCGCCACATTCCGGGGCGTGAACTCGGCCCGGTCGGCGATGCGCACCACCTGTCCGATGAAAGTGCGGTCCGGGAGACCATCCGCCTTCACCTCGACCCTCTGGCCGAGGGCCACTTCCCCCACCCGCGGCTCGGGCACGTACAGGACCAGCTCCACGTGCCGCAGGTCGCCCACCACCATGAGCGCCGCCGCCGGCAGGATGGCCTCGCCCGGCTCCACTGCGCGGGAAAGGACGGTCCCTTCCACGGGCGAGCGCAGGGTCATCCGGTCGCACTGGTGCGCCATGGCGGCTTCCTGAGCCTGCACCAGTCGCAACCTGGCCTCGGCCTGCGCTACATCCGCAGGCGAGGGCCCGGCAAGCAGGTCCGCCAGAGCAGCCTCGGCCACGCGCAGCGCCGCCTCGGCCACCTTTACGGCGCCCTCTGCCTTGTGCTCCGCCGCAACAAGCGCCAGGGGGCGCTGCTGGATTGCCTCCAGCCCCTCAAGCTGCGCCTTGGCGGCGGCAAGGTCAGCCTCGGCAGCCTCGATCCCATAGGCACAGGCCTGCCGATAGAGCTCGGCGGCGTGCCACGAGCGCGAGTTCCAGGGGAGCTGGTCCCGCGCATAAGAAGCCTGCGCCTCCTGCGCCCGCGCCGCCTCTACCGCTTGCTCGGCCACCGCCACCCGGGCCCGAGCAGCGACAAGCTTTGCATCCAGGTCCTGAGGCGAGCGGCGCGCGGCCACCGCGTCCTCCCAGGCCCGGCGCGCCGCCTCCAGGGCTGCCCGGGCCTGGGCCACCTGGGCTTCGGCTGCTGCCAGGCTCTCGGGGGTCGCCCCGGCCTTGAGGGCGGCAAGCTCTGCTTCCGCGGCCTGCACGGCAGCCTCGACCTGCGCCAGGTTCGCGCGGCATGGCGCGTCGTCGAGGACCACGAGCACCTGCCCGGCGGAGACCCGATCGCCCTCGTCGGCCTGCACCGCGAGCACGCGCCCGGCCAGCTCCGAGGCGACGATCACCTCCCGCGCCCGGACGACCCCCGAGGCCACGAGCGTCCCTTGCGCACGCGGCCGCGCTTGGACAGGGCCGAGAAGCGCCGCGAAGAGAAGGACGCCCGGGAGCAAGCGAAGGAATGCACGGCTCACTGCGCTTCCTCCTCGAACACAGCATCGGCCGGCATGCCCGGCTTTAGCGCGCCATCGGGGTTGGGGAGGCGCACGCGAACGGCAAAGAAGGTGTTGACCCGTTCCTCCTGTGTAGCCACGTTGCGAGGGGTGAACTCGGCCTCATCGGCGATGTGCACGACCTCGCCGGCAAAGGTCCGCCCGGGGTAGCTGTCGACGCTGACGAGCACCCGCTGGCCGAGGCGCACCCGCGCAAGCTCGCCCTCCGGCACGTAGAGGACAAGCACGACCTCCTGCAGCCGCCCGAGGGTCAGGAGCGGCGCTCCCGGGGCCACGACCTCGCCCGGCGACACCTGCCGGGCCAACACGAGCCCATCCAGAGGTGTTGCGAGCGCCATGCGCTGTCGCTGGAGCCTCAACGCTTCGAGCGCCGCCTCGGCCTGAGCCACCCGTGCCCTGGCTGCAGCGACCTGCTCCTCACCTGGCTTGGCGCTGCGAACCGCGAGCTGCGCGCGAGCGGCCTCCACGCCCGCCTCGGCCTGGGCAAGCGCCGATTCCGCCGCACGCTCCTGGGCAACGAGCGTCTGGGGCGCGGCGAGCTGGGCCTCGAGCTGGGCGAGCTGGTCCCGTGCGCCATCCCTCGCGGCCACGGCCCCGTTCAGCGCAGCCCACGCCTGCCAGTAGAGATACGGGGCTGGCTCCGCGCTGAAGGCCAGGGGCGGCAGTGGCGGCTGGCTGTATGTCAGTTGCAGGGGATTCCCCTGCTCGTCGACCCCGACCCCCGCGGCGTCCCGCAGGGTGACCGCCTGCCGTACCCGGGCCTCGGCCGCGGCAAGCTGCGCCCTCGCGACCGCCACCTGCAGCATCAGGTCCTGAGGCTCGTTGCGAAGGGCGCGGGCGTCGGCAAGGGCCTGCCGGGCGGCATCGCGTGCAGCCTCGGCCTGCGCGACCTGCGCCTCGGCGACCGCGATCGCCGTCGGCCGCGTCCCGGCTTGGAGCCGCTGCAGGGCAGCCTCGGCGACGGCGAGCTGGGCCTCCGCGACCGCAATCTGATCGTCCAGCAGGCTCGTGTCGAGGCAGACGAGCACCTGCCCCTGCCGGACGCGGTCCCCCTCGTCGACGGTGACCTCGGCCACGCGCCCGCCGTACTCAGCACTGAGCAGGACCTCCTCCGCCTGTATGGTGCCCGAGTAGAGCCCCTGGTTCGCTCCCGGCAATGCGGGCATGGGCGGGGAGGTGCGGCGCAGGCCGAGGTCGGGTCCATAGCGCGCAAACAGGAGCGCCACAGCCCCAAGGCAGATGAGCACGCGTGTAAGAACGCTCCGTTTCCTCAAACCCAACCTCCGACAGCCTCCCTGCTCAGGCCGACACCTCTCGGCTCCGTGCCGTCTGACGCACCCTGGCGATGAACACATCCTCCAGCGAGGGCGGTATCGACTCGATGCGGCGCAGCGATACCCCCGCGTCGGCGAGGGTCCGGGCGATCCCGTCCTTCGCGTCCCCGGCATCGGGAACGATGGCGTGAATCAGGCTGCCGTACAGCGCCACTTCCTCCAGCTTCCTTAGCATTCCTTGGCATTCCTTGGCCAGCCATCGTGAATCAGGCTGCCGTACAGCGCCACTTCCTCCAGCGGCAACGCCCCGTGGAGCTGTGCCCGCTGCAGCGTCGCCAGGGCAGCCTCGGGGGCAGAGCAGTCGATCTCCAAGACCTGCCCGGGCATGGCGACGGACTTGAGCTCCTCAGGAGTGCCTTCGGCGACGATCCGGCCGAGGCTGATGAAGGCCAGCCGCCGGCATTGCTCGGCCTCGTCCATGTAGTGGGTGGTCACAAAGACGGTGGTTCCGGAGGCGGCGAGTTCGTAGATCAGGTCCCAGAACAGCCGGCGCGACACAGGGTCGACTCCAGCGGTCGGCTCGTCCAGGAAGAGCACTTCCGGCTCGTGCAGGATGGCGCATCCCAGCGCCAACCGCTGGCGCCAGCCGCCAGAGAGGTTGCTGGCCAGCTCGTTCTCTCTGCCCTCGAGCCCGGCCATGGCGATGATCGCCTCCCGCCGCCCCCGAAGCCTGCGGCCCGAGAGGCCATAGGCCTGCCCATAGAAGCTCAGGTTCTCGGCGACCGTGAGGTCGCCGTAGAGGGTGAAGAGCTGTGACATGTAGCCCAGCCGCGCGTGAACGCGTTTGGCCTGCCGGGCCACATTGCAGCCAAGGACGCGCACCTCGCCGCCGGAGGGCGCGAGCAGCCCGAGAAGGATGCGTATGGTCGTAGTCTTGCCCGCACCGTTGGGCCCGAGGAAGCCAAAGATCTCCCCCGGCATCACCCGAAAGCTGATGCCATCGACCGCCGTAAAGGTGCCAAAGCGCTTGTACAGCCGGTCGACCTCGATGGCCGCAGCCCCGCTCATGGCGCGTCCCTCCGGGCCTGCTGTCGGATCAGGGAGATGAAGGCCTGCTCCAGGCGGGGAGCAATGGGGCGCGGCGGGGGGCAGGCGATCCCCTTTGCGGCCAGCGCCTGAACCAGCTCGGGCGGGCGCACCTCCTCATCGTCCACGAAAACGTGCAGCCGGTCGCCATAGCTCTGCACCTCGAGGACGCCCGGCCGGCCCGCCAGCT
>JAIMBM010000355.1 GCA_023511475.1 Anaerolineae bacterium | reverse complement strand
CCCCCCCCCCCCCCCCCCCCCCCCCCGGGGCGCCCCCCCGGGCCCCCCCCCCGGGGAGGGGTCGGGGGCAGCGCTACAGTGGCAGCCACGGCTGCCACCTTGCGAGGCTGAACAGTCACCAGGCTTGGGCAAAGAACACGCTGAGGCCGGCCAGCGAGCGGACGGGGTGCGCGCTCGCCGCCAGTCCATGCTCGGCGCACCGGGCCAGCCACCAGTCCAGGCTGCGCAGGGTGCGATGGCCCTCAGCGGCGGGGTTGACTGTGTCGATGGCGAAGAGAAAGCGGCGGCCGGCCCGCGTCAGCTCGCGGAGGGTGCGATCCAGGCGAGGCTCGGGGATGTGCTGCAGGACGTCGATGCAGACGACGAGGTCGATGCTTCCGTCTGGGCAGGGGAGGGCATCGGCCCGGGCGCGCACGCAGAGGCCCCGGACCCGGACGACGGCCGACAGGTCGGCGCTCGGGTCGATCCCCCAGGCGGCGATCCCATGGGCGCGGAGGGGCTCGAGCAGCCAGCCCTCGCCACAGCCGACGTCCAGCACACAATGGGGCCTGCACGCCAGGATCATCTCAAGGAAGGCCCGACGTGTGTCGGGGTGGGCCAGCCGGGAAGGGTTGCGCGCATAGTAGGTCCGGTCGTACATACGGGTGTTCTGATAGCCGGTGTAGTAGCGCTGCTCCTCGTGGATGTAATAGTCCGACAGGATCTCTGGTACCCAGACCACGCGCCCCTGATGCCGTGCCACGATCTTGCCCCAGAACTCGGCATCCTCGTGGGCAAAGTCGCTCCCGGCCCAGCCCTCAGGCACGGCTGCCAGCACCGTGCGGCTGTGCAGGCCATCCTGCGTGTCGATCCCTTGCTCGGGGCAGCAGATTTCCTCGACCGACCCGTCCGGTAGATGGTGCGCCTTGCCGCCATAGGCGGCGACCGCGCCGGGGTTCGTCCTCACTGCGTCGAGGAGGCGCTCGAGATGGTGCGGCCGCCAGGTGTTGTCGTCGTCGATGTAGGCCATATACTCGCCCCGTGCGAGCTGCAGGCCGATGTTGCGCGGGCGTGACGGGCTGCCGCAGTTATAGGGGAGCGTGATGCGAAAGATGCGGGGATCGGCGAAGGAGTCGATCACTGAGGCGGTGCCGTCGGTAGAAGCGTCGTCGATGACGAGCAGTTCCCAGTTGCCGTAGGTCTGCGCGAGGACAGACCGGATAGCCCGCCCGATCTGCCTGGCCCGGTTGTAGGTCGGGAGGATGATGCTGACCAGGGGCCCCTCTTGCCTGCTCATGGGCGTTGCTCGCCTCTCACCTCAGGGTGTGGCAGGCGCAGCCTGCTGTGGGGCGGCTGAGCTGGCCGCCTCCGCCGCAAGGAGCGCGCGCAGCCCGTGGCAGAGGGAGTGCACGAGAATCGTCTGCACATCCTCAATCTGATCGAGGCTGGAGGAGCGAACGTGCAGGCAGATGTCCGCGGCGTCGGCGAGCATGCCGCCGTCAAAACCCACGAGGGCGATGGTCATTGCCCCAGCCCGCCTCGCCGCCTCGAGGGCGCGCACCAGGCCGGGCTCCTGCCCCCGCCGCGAGAGGGCGAGGATGACGTCTCCCCGGGCTACCAGGCCTCGCATCCGCCCGGTACAGGCATCGTCGTAGACCCAGTCACTCTGCCAGGCCGCCATCGGACCCAGGGAGCTCTCGAGCGGCACCGGCCTGAAGCGGAAGGCGCCTGCAGCTGTGCCGTAGGCAAGCTCCTCGCTCAGGTGCTGCCCGACCCGCTCGTCGGCTGGCGACGCGACCACAAAGACCCGGCCCTCGCACCTGTGTGCCTGCTGCAACGCTCGTATCGCCTCCAGTATGCGCGCCTCGGGCACGGTTTGCAGCGCCCGGTACACCTCCTCCCGGTACCCGGCGACCGCGCCGCGCACGACGGCCTCTGCCAACTCCACAGCTCGCCTCCTGCAGGGCGCCGGCCCTTTGCAGCCCGTAGAGGAATATCGGGCGGATGGATCCGGGAGCGCCCGGTGACGCGCGCAAGGGCGCGTTATGGCCATGAGGTCTCCAGGAGTGGCGTCACGATTGCCTCCTGGATCACCGAGTCGTCGCCACGGCTCACGATGAAGACGATGAGGTCCGCAACGGCGCGGGGGTCCTGCAGCCTGGCGGGGTCCGGCATGGGGATATCGGTGTTGGCAAAGCGGTCGAAAAAGTGGGTGCGCATGCCGCCGGGCACGAGGACGGTGGCCTTGATGTTGTAGGGTCGTCCCTCTACGCCCAGCCCCCGCGTGAACCCCACCAGGCCCCACTTGGAGGCATGATAGGCCGCTGCTTGCCCCCAGGCCCGCTTGGCGGCGGTCGAGGCTACGTTGACAATGTGCCCCCGACCCTGGCGCTTCATGACCGGCAACACCGCTCTGCAGAAGAGGAAGGGGCCCCGCAGATTGACGGCGATCACCTCGTCCCATTGCTCGATGCTCATGCGCTCGATGCCAACGGTGTGGTCGACGCCGGCGCTGTTTACGAGGATGTCGATGCGGCCATGCTCTGTCGTCGCAACGTCTACAACGCTCTGGACGTCCTCCGGGTTTCTGACGTCGGCCACGAGGGCAACGGCCGGCCAGCCCTTCTGTCGGATCTCGCGGGCCACGCGCTCTGCCTGTGTGCTGGAGATATCGACGACCAGGACGGCCGCGCCCGCGGCCGCGAGGGCGTGGCTCGTTGCCTCCCCCAGCCCTGAGCCTCCCCCGGTGACGATGGCAACCTGGCCGGCCAGTGACTGCTGCATGCGGCGTGCTCCTGTTCATAGACTTTGACAGTTCGCCGGGCACGGGGCCGGGCTACGCGCTGCGCGCCGGGCGCCTGGCATTCCTGACGCTGAGAAAAACAGCAAGGGGCGTGCCAGGAGGATGCTTCTCGACCTGACATGGGAGGTCGGGTATTGGGCCTAGGAGCGGGGAGAGCGAAAACGCAGCCATAGGGCGAGGCCTACCGTGAGGGCGGTGATCACCACACCCCACGCCTCCACGGCAGGGAGGCCAAAGACGCCGGCGCTCGCCAGAAGGGCCCCATAGTTGAGCGCACTGTGCAGGCCTGCTGCGAGGAGCAGAAAGCGCCAGGGCCTGCCCGAAGCATAGCCATAGGCCGCCAGAGCGGCTGCGGCGGCGTGGAAGGGGACGGCATACAGGCGCTCGAAAAACCCTACGAGCCCGGCCGGCCCCTGGAGCTGGACGGTCGCCCAGGACCAACCTGCTGCGAAGATGAGGTTAAAGACCCAGAAGGCCTCCATGGCGCCATACCCGACCCCGGCGGCAGCCCCGATGGCGAGCCCGGCCCGCCGGTCGCCCCGGGCGTTCAGGCGGCGCAAGGCCACCAGGGCCACGAGCAGTTTGGCGCTCTCCTGCACGAGGCCCGATATGGCCATGGCCGGTGCTCCAGCCAGCAGGAGGTAGCGGCCGACTCCTGCGGGGCCGAGCAACCAAAGCGTCGCGGCACCCGCCGCTCGCTGCAGGGGCACCTGCACCAGGGCGATGCTCAGGGGGAAAAGGATGGCCGCCGCCCCGAAGGCTGCCCACAGCCATCGCCTGGCAAGCCACCCCCGGGCGAAGCACGCCAGCCACGGTGCGGCAATGAGCGCCGCCAACAGTGCCGACCTCCCATCCGGGCGGCCGACGAAGTAGAGAGGGTTCATCCCACTGCTCCCGTGTGCAGGACCCTGCAAGGGCCGCTGCGCTGCTAGTCGCCCATGAGGACAAGGCGCTGCGCGCCGTTGTCGTACTGCAGCATCCGGTGCGGTGCGCCGACCTGGTACCAGGCCTGTTGCCTGGCCTGCCCAAAGTCGAGCTCGACCCGCCAGCTTTCAAAGGTGCCTGCGGGCACCTCGACCACGTCCTTGCCCCGGACGCGCACGGTGGTGCTGATCCTCAGGGCGTTGGCCGGCACCACCACGAGGGTGGTTGCCTCGTACCCCTCGGCGAAGCGCATGGCGCGCAGGGTCATGAGGAGCTGATCGTTGTCGAGGATGTTCTCCGACACCTTGACGGTTGCCGCGCGTTGCTCGCCGTTGACCACCGCCTCGATCTTGAGGTCCTCACCGGCATAGGTGTACTCTACCGTCGCCTCGGTGCCCGGCGCGCGGATTTCCTTGTGGCCGCGCACCGGCCGCAGGGTGGCATCCACAAGAACCCGCGACGACTGTGTGATGGCGCCGGCCTCATCGGCTTCGGAGAGCACCCAGCCCCCGCCCTCGCGGGCCACGCTGAAGGTGGCACTGCCCAGCCGGTTGCCTTCGCCATCGAGGATGTCGTAGCGGGCCACTTCGCCATCTTGCCATGGCGCCTCGCCCAGGGTCAGGGCGGCGGGACCGGCGCGGCAGCCTGCCGACAGGCTCAAGACGGCAACGAGTGTGGCCC
>JAIMBM010000354.1 GCA_023511475.1 Anaerolineae bacterium | reverse complement strand
TCCCGCAACAGACGTGCCGGCTACTCGCTGACCACCACCGCCCCGCCGAGGCTCTCACCCTTGAGCTCGGGCCGGTAGTAGGCGTAGGCAACGGAGGTGACCGCCTTCGTCCGCACCGGGTACAGGGCGCGCGCCTGGAAGGAGAAGTGGACCTCCTCCTCGGGCATCATGTCCTCGATGTAGAAGATGACCTTGCGCCCGGCCAGCTCGTACCGCTTGATCTTGGCGAGGCCCTCGACGGTCTTGGCGATGCTCTCCTCCTCCGGGCTGAAGCCGGTCGGCACGGCGATGTCGAGGACGGTCATGCCCGCCTTCATGGGCTCGGGCGGGGTAAAGCGCACGCTGACGTCGATGTCGATCAGGTCGTTGACCGCGACCTGCTCCGTGCCGTAGCGGACGTCGATCCGGAACGCGGAGCGCTCCCCCGGCTCGGCTGCAGGTACGTTGAACCGGCGCACCGCCTGCAGCACGACCTGCCCCTTCCCCTTGACCTCGACGGTCACCTTGCCTCCGGTCGGGAGATCGACGAGCTGGAGGACGTCCGCATTCTCGGGCGAGATGCGTACCTCCTTCTGCCAGCTGCCGGAGCGCAGGGTGATGGTGGCATCGACGTCAGCGCGGGAGTCGGCGGCAAAGCGCGTCAGCGCCTGCAGGCCCACGACCGTGTCCTGTGTGGAGCCGTACCCGCCGTAGGCGTTGCGCTGGGAGACGAGCCAGCGGGCCGCCCGGGAGGCATTGAGCCGGTCGCCGTGCTCGATGAGGGCGAGCAGGGCGTATCCCGTCGTCTCGACGGCTGCGCTGCGGTTATCGACCGGCAGGAGGCGCTGCCCTTCGCCAGCCAGAGGCTCGGCCCGGATCAGGTCGCCCCAGTACAGGGCGCCGTCCTCCTCCTTCGCCAGCTTCATGAGCCGGTCGTAGGCCTCCTGCGCCTTCGGGCTCTTCGCCAGCTCCAGGGCGTAGGTCCCGAGGGCGAGGGTGTAGACATCGTCGGACTTGTACAGGGCCTTCTCGATATAGCGCACGGCCCGGGCGGAGGCCTGCGTGTCCCCCGCCTCGTGGAGGGCGACGGCGACGTAGGCGGTGAGCGCCGTCTTGCCCTGCAGGCCGCCAAGCATCTCCTGGTGGTGCACAAAGCCGACCGGGTCGAAGGAGCCGTCCGCGTTCTGATGCTGAACGATCCAGGCCCGCGCCGACTCGAGCACCGACTCATCGATGTAGATCAGCCCCTTCGCCTGGGCAAAGGTCTTGAGCACAAAGGCAGTGAGCCACAGCGACCCTTCCGGGTCCGAGTCGCCAAAGGCGGAGAAGGAGCCATCGGCGCGCCGGTAGGTCAGCTCGCGCTGGTAGCCGGTGATCATCAGGCTCTCGGCCTTGGCCATGACCTCGGGCTTGAGCTGGTTTGTCTCCTGCAGATAGCGGGAGACGAACACGTTGGGTGCAAAGAGGATCATGTTCTGCTCGCCGCAGCCAAAGGGCATCTGCAGCAGCCCCTCGAGCCCTTCGATGGCCTGCGTCAGGTAGCTGCCGGTGAGGCCGAGGTAAGCACGGGCCGAGCCGGAGACGATCCCCTTCGGGAAGCTGGCGTCGACCTCCCTGGAAGTGCCGGCGGAGACGATCAGGTTCTCAACCACCTCGCGTGGCACACCCTCGGGCTCGATGATGATGTCCTTGATCACCGCGTCGGCCGAGGTGCGCGAGCGGGCTGTGACCTTGACCTGCCGCGGCCCCAGCTCATGGGGCCGGATGGTGAACGCGGCGCCGCCGACCGAGTTGGCCGGGACCTGCACCCGCGCCGAGGGCTCGCCCGTCAGGTCGAACCAGTCGGCGCCCTCGAGCTCGACGAGGAACTCTTGCGGCTCCGCGGTATAGTTGTACAGCGCCACGCGGACCGGGAACTCTTCCCCGCGGATCACCGCATAGGGCAGGTCGACCGACAGGAAGAAGGGCTGGAAGACCCTGAGCTGGGCCTCGGAGATGCCCAGACCCTTCTCTTTGGAGAGTGCGACGGCGCGCAGCATCCAGGTGGTGATGCTGTCGGGTGCCTCCACCTCCGTCCTCGCCCGCCCGGCCGCGTCGGTATCGAGGGTGAGCCACAGCCAGGTCTCGGGGAAGAACTGCCGCACCCGCTTGACCTCGGCCAGCTGCCCCTCGGCGCCGGGGGCGGGGCTTGGCATGGCGGCCGGCACGGCCGCCTTTTCGGGTACAGCAAGCTGAGCATCCCTGGCGACCGGCCCGGCACCCCGCCCGAAGAACACGAGGGGCTGCTCGTACTCCTTGCCCTCCGGCACGTTCTGGTTGGAGAGCACCATCACGCCCGCGTCCTCAAAGACCTCGCTGGCGCCGCGGGTGGCAATCTTGGGCAGGAACTCGGCCTCGTGTAGCTCAACCTGCGGCTTCATGTACAGGCGCTCGAGCTCGGCAAAGACCTGCTGCAGGTTGAGGCGGTTCTCAGCCAGGATAAAGACCGAGCGGTCGACGGCGGCCAAGCCCACCCGCGCCTGTCCGTCGGTCTCTACGGTCACACCCACCCGGTCCCCCGGCTGCACCTCCTCCTTGTCAAAGCCGGCGTGCACGCTGAGGGTATAGTCCGCAGTGACAGAGAAGGGCACATAGTCGGCAGCGACCTCGGAGTTGGGCAGGACCTGGTACACAAGCAGCCGTGCCTCGGGGGCCATCTGCGGCGTGACGGTGAACTCGATATCGGGGGACTGGGAGACATTCGAGAAGACGACCAGCCCCCTGGCCACGACCTCGTAGTAAAAGTTGCGCGCCTGTTTGGTGGCGGTCACGTGGAAGCGCGCGCGGTCTCCAACCTTGAGGGTGCTCTCGCCGACCTGCTCGAGATGGATGAAGGAGCCGGTCGGGGAGTAGCCGGCCTGCATGACCAGGTAGGTGTAGGCGGTGCCGTCGGATGCACTCAGGTTGAGCGAGATTGCCTTGGCCGGCGGCGTGATCTTGAGCAGGGCCTTGCCCCCCTTGACCGAGACCTGGTGGCTCTGCGAGCTAAAGTTCAGCTCGCTATCCTGATAGGCAATGTCGATGTTGACGGTGGCGTCGACGGGGTTGCCATCGGGCGTCTCGGCGAGGACGAGCAGGTTGAGCGGCAACCCCGGCTTGAAGCTGACGCTCTCGGGGATGACCTTGAGCACAACCGGCGCGGCAGCCACGGTCAGAAGGCGCGTGGTCTTTTCCTCGTAGCCGGTCGATTCCTCGGTGACAGTGATATCGAGCTGGACGTTGCCCATCCCGCCGGCCTCTGGCACGCCGCTCACATACTGCACGGCCGGCAGCTCGAAGTCGGTCTGGCCATCCAACGGGCGGGTCAGGTTGGCGAACTCTTCCCACACGCCGACGTAGCGGGTCGCGACAATGTGCAGCTCGCCGCGGACCGGCTTGCCGTAGCTGTACTCGGCAGCCACGCTGCCCCGG
Source organism: Anaerolineae bacterium (assembly GCA_023511475.1). Taxonomy (GTDB): domain Bacteria; phylum Chloroflexota; class Anaerolineae; order SpSt-313; family SpSt-313; genus SpSt-313. Next base: position 962 of record JAIMBM010000354.1, on the reverse strand, counting down.
ATTGGCTCAGAGGCCAGCACCCACTCCTTGGCCAGGTTGACCTTGACCTCGTACTTGGGCAGGACGTAGCGCTCGACGCGCACATCGGTCTCGGCGCGGCGCTTGCCCGAGGAAGCGGTCACCTTCCAGACGCCCAGGTTCGGCTCAGGGGAGAGGGGCATGTCCAGCGAAGCGAGGCCGAACTCGTCGGTCTCGACGTCCTTTTTGAAGACCTTGATCCCCTTGGCGTCCATCACCTCAACGGAGGCAGGCACGGAGATGGGCTTGAGCTGCGTATCGAGGGTCAGGACGCGCACGTGAACCGTCTGCCCGGGCTTGTAGATGGGCTTGTCCGTCTCCACAAAGACGAGGGTGCTATCCTCGACCCTGATGGGCGATCCCGCCTTAAAGCCCTTGCCCTGCACCTCGAGGCGGTACTCGCCCTCGGGCAGGCGGGGCAGATCGAGGACGACCTGGCCGTGGCCTCGCACCTGAGAGGAGGCGGCAGCGACCCGCTGGCTGCCGCTTATGAGCGAGACCTGCACCGTCGAGTTGGCTGGCTGTTTGTTCCGGAAGAGGGCGACCGAGATGGCGTGCCGTTGCCCGCTCTGGAGGACGCGGGGCGCGACAGCGAGGTAGCCATCGACCTTCTCGTCAACGAACGGTTCGGTCGGTGCGTCAGAGGGCTCTGTGGTGGCCTGTGCCGGGCCCGGCCCGGCCGATGGCGATGGCTTACGAGGCCCTGCCAGGGCACAGGAGGCAATGAGCGTCAGGACGAGGGCGGTGGCGATAAGGGGCCCCGCCCACGGGTGAGGGTAGCTCGGCTTCATGCGGCACCTCCGTGATGCGCGCGCTGCAGTGTGCATTCTACTGTCTAGGACGCTGAGAGGCCTTGATAGGTTCCCATTCTCGTAATGGGGTGGTGGGGGGGGGGCGCGGCGCCCCCCGCCCCCCCAGATATAGGTTTTTCCCCCCCCCCCCCC
>JAIMBM010000353.1 GCA_023511475.1 Anaerolineae bacterium | reverse complement strand
GCCCCGCCCCGCGCCCCTCCCCGAGGCGGACGCCGCGGGGAGGGGCGATACCTGAAGAAAAGCGCCTCCTCCCCCAAGTCGGTCCGCAGGCCGACTTGGGGGAGGGGGCCACGGGGGTGGGGGTCCTGGCAGCAGCACAGATAAGCCTGCCCTCAGGGTGAACTACGCCCCGGCTTTGCGCTTACTTTACGCTGTCGTTCAGGCATGGTATAATCCCGCCGTCGACGGCCGGCCCGGGAGGGCCGGCGTGCAGCGCGTCGTAGATTCCCCACGCTACTGATGGCTACTCTCTCACCTGGACGCGCTGTTCCAAGGCGTCGTCGCTGAGGAGTAGTGAGCTTGAGAGCTGATGCCAACAGGGCCCGGGCTGCAGGGGTCCTATTGGGCGAGCTGAGGTCCTCCGAGGCCGAGTCGCGTTGGCGAGCGGCGGCGGGCCTGGCGCAGGCGCGAAGGGTTGATGTGGTACAGGCCCTCGGCTCGGCGCTTTCGGATCGGGAGCCGTTTGTCCGTTGGGCAGCGGCCCAGAGCCTGGGCGAGATCGCCCGGCAGACGAGCGAGGCAGCCATCCGGGTGGCGGCGGGGCAGGCCGTGCTGGAAGCGGCTGCCGCGTCCGACCCCGGCACCCGCGCCGCGGCCGCCGATGCGGTCGCGGCCTGGAGAGATGGTGCGCCGCTCGAGCCTGTGTTAACGCTGGCCCGTGACCCAGACGCGACTGTGCGGGCAGCGGCCGTGCGGGCCCTCGGCCTGGCGGGAAGCCATGCCGTTAACGTCGTCTCCCGAGTGCTGCAGCAGGCGCTCGATGATGCGGATGCGGAAGTGCGGCGCATGGCGGCGAATGCGCTGGCCTGGTGCCGCGATACGTCCTCCTGCAGCGTGCTGCGTCGGAGGCTCAGCGACCCGGTAGGCACCGTGCGGGCTGCTGCTCTGCGGGCGCTGGCAAGGCTGGATAGCCGCGGAGAGGTCTCCGCGGCGCTGCCCTTGCTCAAGGACGCCGACCTTGCCGTGCGCATAGAGGCCATACGGCTGCTGCGACTCAGAGGCGGCCGCGAGTGCATCCCGGCACTGTCGGCGCTGAAGGATGATCCCTCTCCGGCCGGCGATGCCACGCTCGGTGCGCTGGCCGAGGCCGCGAGCGAGGAGATCGCGCGACGGGACACGCCCTGGCCGCTTCGCCTGCTGCGGAAGCGTCGGGCATAGCCCGGGAGGGCAGGGGCCGGATGGCCGGGTCTCATGACGAGGTATCGTCGCCCGAGCAAGACGAGGTGCTGCGGGCCCTTGTGTCCGCGGTGACCGATCGTCACCTCGAGGTGCCGGCTGCGATGCTCCTGGAGGTCGTCCGGCCATTTCACCTGCTCATCCAGCAGGCTTTTCTCCTGACCCATCCGCTGCTGCGTCCCTGGGTCGGCGACCGGCCGCTCCTCTGGGCCGAGATGCTCAAGGATGATAGGGTGATCGACCGGGCACTGCGCCTCCTCTCCGGCTCGCGGGCGCCCGTCGACCCGGAGCACCGGGAGGCTACGCAGGGGGAACGGTAGCCGGCAAGTCGGTGCACCTCGGGTGAGGGAATGGATGAACCTGCTCAGGCTGCTGTGGGAGTCGACCTCGATCACGGTTGAGGGGCTCGCCGCGCTCGGGGCCCTTCTGGTCCTTGGTGCTTTGATCCTGGTCCTGACGCTGCGGGTCAGGCTGGTCAGGCCTTTCGCCGTGCGACCGCTTGCGGCAGCAGAGCGCGTGCGCGGCGTGCTCGGGCGGGCGATGGAGACTGGGGAGCCGCTGCATGTCGCCCTCGGCATCGGAGGGCTCGGCGACGTGAGCACGGCCGACACCCTGGCCGGGCTTGCCCTGGTCTCCTTCCTTGCGGACCGGGGTGCCCTTGCCGAGGTGCCGGTGCGGGTGCGCCTGGCGCAGCCGACGGCTCTGGTCGGTGCGCTGGCCGCCTTGCAGCGGGGGGCACAGGGGGCCGGTTACCCGGAGGCCTATGACCCGGCGCAGGCCGCATTTGTGGCTCCGGTGCCCCTGGCCTATGGAGCGGGCACGGCCGAGGCGCTCCGCAGCGAGCCCCCGGTGGCCAACGCCATGGTCGGCGCCTTCGGCGCAGAGGTCCTCCTCCCGGCGCAGGCCGGCGGTGATCAGCCGCAGACCGTTCAGGTCGGCGGTACGAGCGATCCTTCGGTGCTTCCCCTCCTGCTTGCGACGACCGACTCCCTGCTTGCGGGTGAGGAAATCTATGCCCTCGGCGCCGCTCTGGGGCGAGCCGATCACACGGGGAGTCTGGCGGCGCAGGACCTAGCCCGGGCGCTGTTGGTGCTTGGGATTGTCTTGGGCGCAGTGCTGGCGCTCGTCATTGCCTAGAGGAACCCATGAGACGCATCCTGCCGGCCCTGGTGGCGCTGCTCGTCGGCCCGGTAGTGCTGCTGGACTATTTCCTGGAGAACCCGGTGCTCGATGCAGCAGGCCGATTCCTCCTGGAAGGAGCCATCGTCCTCGCAGCGTCTGCGCTGCTCCTGGGCCTCTGGAACCTCCTTCTGGTCCACGAGCGACAGATCCGCCGCCGCGAGCCCGGCTGGCCGGCGAGTGTGGTCATCCTGCTCAGCACCGGGGCTACCCTGGCCCTGGGCCTCGCAGGCTGGGGCTCTGGGGCTCTGACATGGTTCTACCGCTTTGTGCTCTTCCCCCTCGAGGCCAGTACAGGAGCGCTGCTCGCCTTTGTGGCCGTGTCTGCGGCGGTACGGGCCTGGCGCCTCAGCAGCCTGGAAGGCGGCGTGATGCTGGTGGTGGGCGTGATCGTCCTGGTGGGGACTCTGGCCCCGCAGGGTCCGGCCTTGACCGCGCTCGGACCGCTTCGTGACTGGATCGTCTCAGTCCCGGCGATGGCGGCGGTGCGCGGCATATTACTGGGGGTCGCCCTTGGGATCATCGCGACCGGCCTGCGGGTTCTCCTGTGGATAGACCGACCCTACGAGTGAGAGGGTGTTCCGGTAGGGGGCCTGGTCGATGATCTTCTGCCAAGCGTGCGGCACGACGAACCGGGAGGGGAGCCGCTTCTGCAATCAGTGTGGTGCCCGGCTGAGCGAGACGGCCGACATCGCCTGCCCGCGTTGCGGAGCTCCCAACGCGCCGGATTGGCAGCACTGCCAAAAGTGTGGCCTCGACCTTGCCCGCGGAAGAGACGACGTCTGGGAGGGGCCGCTGCCTCGGGTGGATGTGCCGGAGGAGGGGGCATCGGAGGCAGGCCGGCCGGCTCTGGGCACGCCGGAGGGCGGCCCGGCCCGCCGGGCGCGACCCCACGGGCTGCCACCATGGCTCGACAGCGCCGAGCGTCCGGAAGAGGAGGCCTTCCCAGAGTCGAGCACCGGGCCCTTGCCGGTCGACGAAGAGGCGCTGGCTCCCGAGGCGGCAGAAGGCGAGTGGTCGGGCGAGGCGATCCCGATAGAGCCTGTCGTAGGCGTCCCCTATCGGGCCCGGGAGCGCGCCGAGCAGCCGCCGCCCCCCGAGCAGCGAGAGGCCGCCGACCTGTTCGCCATGATGTCCGACGAGGACGTGCTTGCCTCGCGTCGGCCGTCGGCATCCGAGGGGAGCCACGAAGCTGAGAGACGGCCCGAGATGTGGCTGCGGCTCCTGGTGGCGCTGGTGCTGCTGGTGTCGACTATGGTGACTGTGCTCATGCAGGGCGGGCCAATCTCTGCCGAGGGCTCGATACCTCCGCCGGTGGCGGCGGCCGCGCGGGCCATTGAGCAGCTCCCGCCCGGAGCGACGGCACTCGTGGCCTTTGAGTACGATGCCGGGCTGGCCGGAGACCTCCAGCCCGTGGCCGAGGCCCTCATCAGCGAGATGCTGGGCCGGGGGCTCTACGTCCTCGCGGTCAGCACACAGCCGGAGGGTGCGGCGCTGGCAGAGATAGCGTTGGACCGCGTCCGGCGTGCTCGCGCCGAACCCGGCGCGGATGCGAGGGCCGTGAACCTCGGCTACGTTACAGGGGGGCAGGCGGCCATCCGTGCGCTGGCGGAAGACATCCGGACAGTTATCCCCTCAGACTGGGAGGGCCGGGAGCTCGCGGATATCCCGGCGCTGTCGGGGATCGGCGGAGCCGGCGATCTTCCCCTCGTGGTGGTGTTGGGGCGCGATGTGCTCGCCGTACAGGCCTGGATCGAGCAGGTTGGCGCACCGTATGGGGCGCCGCTGGTCGCGGGCGTGCCTGCGCTGGTGGAGCCTGCCCTCGTGCCGTATCAGACCTCGGGCCAACTGCAGGGTGTCGTTGGCGGCGCGGCGGGTGCGGCTGCCTTTGAGCGTCTGACCGGGCGGCCCGGCGTCGGGGTGAGGTCGCTTGGCGCAGTCCGGGCCGGCGCCTGGGCTGCCGGATTGCTGATCGTCACAGTGAACATCGGGTTTGCCCTGGGC
>JAIMBM010000352.1 GCA_023511475.1 Anaerolineae bacterium | reverse complement strand
ATTGTTGGGTGTCTCGGGCTCCGCTGGCGCGCCGCGGCGCGCCAGCGGAGCTCGAGACACGCACAGAAAAACGGCCCCTCCCGGCGGATCCGGCCGCTGGCAAAACGGCCCCAAACGTGGTAGAATAGGCGGTAGTCCGCTGGAGTATGTGAATGGACCTGTTGTTAGATGTATTGAACCCTGCCCAGCGGGAGGCTGTCCAGGCCGGCGAGGGACCGGTGCTGGTCCTGGCAGGCCCCGGCTCAGGGAAGACCCGCGTACTGACCCACCGTGTCGCCTATCTGGTAGGCCGCCAGGGCATCCCGCCCTACCGGATCATGGCGGTGACCTTTACGAACAAGGCCGCGCACGAGATGAAGGCCCGTCTCGAAAGCCTCCTCGGCGCGGCTGACCTCCGCGACCTCACCATCGGCACCTTCCACGCGACCTGTGCCAGGATTCTGCGCCGCGACGGCGAGGCCATAGGCATCGACGGCCGCTTCCTGATCTTTGATACGGGCGATCAGGAGAATCTTGTCAAGAAGGTGCTTGCAGACCTCAGGCTGGATCACAAAGAGTACCGGCCGGCCGCGGTGCTGAACGTCATCTCGCGATGGAAGAACGAGCTGCTCACCCCGGAGCGGACGCGCCCCGCGAGCTACCGCGAAGAGGTCATCAAGCGCATCTACGAGCGGTACCAGCAACTGCTGCGCGAGGCCAACGCGCTGGACTTTGATGACCTCCTCACAGAGGCCGTCAGGCTCTTCCGCGAGTGTCCGGAGGTGCTCGCCCGTTACCGGCGTCGCTACAGCGGCGTGCTCGTCGACGAGTTTCAGGATACGAACCTCGCCCAGTACGAGATCGTCCGCCTGCTCGCACAGGAGGCCCGGCACCTCTTCGTCGTCGGCGATGAGGACCAATCCATCTACGGCTGGCGGGGGGCTGACTTTCGCAACGTGCAGCGCTTCCGAAAGGACTTTCCGGAGGCGCGGCTGATTCTCCTGGAGCAGAACTATCGCTCGACGCAGAACATCCTCGATGCGGCGAGGAGCGTCATCAGGCACAACCTGCAGCGTACCGACAAGCGCCTGTGGACCGAGAACCCGCGTGGCCAGCCCATCATTGTGTACGAGGCCTACGACGAGCATGAGGAGGCGCAGTTCGTGGTCGACGAGATTCAGCGCCTCGCGGCTCGGGGGGTGTGTCGGCTGGGCGAATGCGCTGTGATGTACCGCACCAACGCCCAGTCCCGGGTACTCGAGGACGAGTTCGTGCGCCGGGGCGTGCCCTACCGCATCGTCGGGGCGACACGCTTCTACGGGCGCAAGGAGGTCAAGGACGTCCTGAGCTACCTGCGCCTGATCCACAACCCTCACGACGGGGCAAGCATGGCTCGGGTGCTGAACGTGCCGCCGCGGGGGATCGGTTCCAAGACCGTTTCCGCCCTCGAAGCATGGGCGACACGGCAGAACCTCTCATGGTTCGAGGTGCTGCGACGGCTTGCCGCCGATGAGCACGCCCTTCCTGTTGAGGGGCGCAGCCGACGCGCTCTCATCGACTTTTACCAGATAATCGAAGGCCTCCGCGACCTCAGCCAGAAGGCAGACCTTCTGACCCTGTTTGACCAGACCCTCGCCCGGACCGGCTACCAGGCGCTGATCCGCGACGGCACCGAGGAGGGAGAGGACCGCTGGCAGAACATCCAGGAGCTACGGTCGGTCGCGAGGGAGTATGCGTGGCTCCCCCCGGGAGAAGGACTCACCGAGTTCCTCACCAATGTGGCGCTCGTGAGCGACGTGGACACCCTCCGTGAGGAGGCTGATGCGCCCACCCTGCTCACGCTGCACGCCGCAAAGGGGCTCGAGTTCGCGACCGTCTTTGTCGTGGGCATGGAGGAGGGCCTCCTGCCCCACAGCCGCTCCCTCGGGGACCGCGACCAGATGGAGGAGGAGCGTCGCCTCTGCTATGTGGGCATGACCCGGGCCAAGCAGTGGCTGTACCTGACCTACACCTTCCGGCGCACGATCTTTGGCGATCAGGAGCTCAGCGAGGTATCGCGTTTCCTGCACGACATCCCTCCGCAGATCATGCGTGCGGCGGGGTCGAAGGGACCGGCCCGCCTCCTATCGCTGCGGGAGCGGCCTGCGGCCCCCATGGCCGATGTGAGGTCGCCACGGCCGGCTCTTGCGTCGCGCAGGTCCGAGCCGGAGAGTGTGGTCAGCTCACCCCGCCAGAGGCCCCGGGCCGAGCCGCCGGTCGAGCAGCGGTTCGCAGCCGGAGACTGGGTGCGCCACCCCACCTTTGGGAAGGGGCGGGTCATCTCCAGTGCGGTCAGAGGCGGTGATGAGGAGGTCACTGTGGCCTTTGACGGGCTGGGAATCAAGCGCTTGATGGTGAGCTATGCGAGGCTGGAAAAGCTGGCCTAGCCGGCACTCGATTGCGGGAGGATTTCAGTGACCAAGTATATTTTCTGCACCGGCGGCGTCGTGTCGTCGGTGGGCAAAGGGGTTACGGTCGCCTCCCTGGGACGGCTGCTGAAGAGCCGTGGCGTCTCGGTGACCATCCAGAAGCTGGACCCCTACCTGAACGTCGACCCGGGGACGATGTCGCCCTACCAGCACGGCGAGGTCTTTGTGCTGGAGGATGGCTCGGAGACGGACCTTGACCTCGGGCACTATGAGCGATTCATTGACCAGAACCTGACGCGAGACTCTAACGTCACAACGGGTCAGATCTACTCGGAGGTGCTGGCACGCGAGCGCCGGGGCGATTTCCTCGGCGGCACGATACAGGTCGTGCCCCATATCACCAATGCCATCAAGAGCCGCATCAGAGGGGTAGCCACAGCCGCGCAGGCCGATGTCGTCATCGTTGAGGTCGGCGGGACGGTCGGCGACATCGAGGGCCTGCCCTTCCTCGAGGCCATCCGGCAGATGCGCAACGAGGTCGGCCGCGACAACGTGCTCTACATCCATGTGACCCTCCTGCCCTACATTCGCTCGACCTCCGAGCTCAAGACCAAGCCTACCCAGCACAGCGTCAAGGAGCTGCGGTCCATCGGTATCCAGCCCGATGTTATTGTGGCGCGCTCAGACTATCCCGTCGGCCCCGAGTATAAGGACAAGATTGCGCTCTTCTGCGACGTGGAGCCGCGGGCGGTTGTGCCGCTGGTTACGGCCGACACTATCTACAGCGTGCCGCTGGAGCTGGAGGATGCCGGCCTCGCCGACTATATCGTCGAGCGCCTCGGGCTCGAGTGCCATGAGGCGGACCTGGAGGACTGGCGCTGCCTGGTGGCGGAGATCCGCCGCAGCAAGGAGGTTCTGCCCGTGGCCGTGGTGGGCAAGTACGTCAGCCTGCACGATGCCTACATCAGCGTGCGGGAGGCCCTGTATCAGGCTGGCCTCTACCACGGCTGCGACATTGCTATCGAGTGGATCGACTCGGAGGAGCTGGAGGAGGGCAAAGGCCTCGACCGGCTGGAGCGCGTCCATGGCATCGTTGTGCCGGGTGGGTTCGGCTCCCGTGGCGTTGAGGGCAAGATTCTCGCGGCACGCCACGCGCGCCAGAACCGGGTGCCCTACCTCGGGCTGTGCCTGGGCATGCAGGTGATGGTCATCGAGCTGGCGCGCCACGCGCTTGGCTCCAACGAGCCCAACTCGACCGAGTTCGATCCCGCCACCCGCTATCCGGTGATCGACCTGATGCCCGATCAGCGGTCTATCTCCGACATGGGCGGCACGATGCGCCTCGGGCGTTGGCCCTGCCGCCTGCTGCCGGGGACGAAAGCCGGCACCGCGTATGACAGGGAACTGGTGTACGAGCGGCACCGTCACCGGTATGAGCTGAACAACCGCTTCCGCGACCTCCTGAGTGAGGCAGGCATGGTCTTCAGCGGGCAATCGCCCGATGGGTGGCTTGTCGAGGTATCGGAGCTGAGGGACCACCCCTTCATGGTCGGCAGCCAGTTCCACCCCGAGTTCAAATCCCGCCCCAACAAGCCCCATCCCCTCTTCCGAGACTTTATCGCCGCCGTGAAGGAGCGTGCCCGGGGCAGCCAGCCGGTGCGGCTTAGCGCTTCGGCCCCGCCGATCGAGCTGACGGCCGAGTAGAGCGGGAGCCTATCCTGGAGTTTTCCAGGTCGCCATCCGCGATTGCTCACTCCAGTGCTCCTGAGGCGCCGTGAGGGGCGCGTCGTGCCGTTGCGGTTCCGACCGCGGGCGGACGGGTGCCCCGCGGCGTACGTGTTCAGACTCGCGTTCAGCGCATGGAGCGGAGACAGGCTGCGGGTAGCCCTGCCTACTGGGATCGGCTTTGCGCCGGTTCGTCTGGGAACCCCCTCCCCCTGTCCCCTTCAGGGGCGGACAGGGGGCAAGAATCTTTAACAATTGCGCGTGTTTTTGCAGCGTTAAGAGAATTGTGGCAT
>JAIMBM010000351.1 GCA_023511475.1 Anaerolineae bacterium | reverse complement strand
GCCTCGAGCCATGCCCCGCCCCCTTCGCACCCCTTCGCGTCCTTCGTGCTTTTTCGCGTCCTTCGTGCTTTTTCGCGTCCTTCGTGCTTTTTCGCGTCCTTCGTGCTTTTTCGCGTCCTTCGCGTTTCCCCTTCGCGCTCCCGGCCTCGCCCCGTGGCAACGCCGAGTCCGGTTCAATGCTGCGTTGAATCTACCACGTAGAACGGCCCCAGCCTGGCCGCCTGCTGGTTCCCGTCCCACGCGCCCTCAGACGAGTGGATGGCGGTGACCCGCCTGTCCCCGTCTACGAAACCGGCTCGCACCCACATGCGCCCAATGACCTCGGGTCGCTCTGGAACTGCCAGCACCACATCCTGCCGCACTATGTCACCCGGGCGCCAGAGGCTGGTCGGATACAGCGTGCCACCCGCAAAGGTGTGAGCCTTCGACAGAGGAGGGAAGCCCCCGTCCGGCCCCAGTTGCACCCAGGTGAAGTAGTCCTTCACCGGGACCCGGTCCGCCCGCCAGTAGAGTGAGACATGGATCCTGTCTCCCGGTCCGAGGCAGGCGCCGATCTCAGGCTTCACGGCATAGCCGACGAGCGAGATGCCATGCTCAAACTCGACTACAATACCATGGGTCTGCTCGGGCACGGCTCGCAGGAGAGGCGACCGGAAGGCAGGCTGCAGATAGCGGAACGGCACCACAAAGACGAAGCCCAGACCCGCAGCGGCGAGCAGGACGCACAGCCCTCGGCCTGCGCGCCAGCGCGCCCACTGCGCCCAGCCCCAGGCCAGCAGACACGCGACGGGCAAGAGGCTCGGATAGAGCAGACGGCCGAGGGATGGCCCGGTAGCGAGAATCCAGGGGACGAGCAGGGTACAGTTGAGCACGAGGGCCACAGCCAGAATGGCCAGGCCCTGGCGCTTGTGCTCGTTCATGGCCCAGAAGCTGCCGCCCCGCCGCAGCGAGTTCAGCAGGCCAACTCCGCCGCCCAGCACAATAAAGCGCTCGGCCCAATACACCGCCCCGTGGACGCGGATCACTCCCCAGCCGAACTGTGCATAGAACGAGTCCAGAACCGCCACCACGTTGGGGAACCTGGGCAACCTCACATGCACCAAGTGCGTCGCCAGCCCCGACGGCTCCCCATACAGGACAGCGTTGCGGCCGTACCACCAGCCCCCTGTTGCCAGGGCGGCACCCAGGAACAGCAGCGCATCCCGCAGGCGCAGTCGCCAGTTACCCTCCCGCCAGGCAGCCATGAGCATCCCCAGCGGCAGCAGCATCAGGCCACTTTGCTTCGTAAGCATAGCCAGCCCGGCCAGACCCCCCAACGCCAGCCAGCCACGCCCGGACCCGGAACGCCTCGCAGCAATGCCTGCCGCAAACGCCAGGGCGAACAGCAGATTCGTGAGGCTATCGTTCGTCACGCCAGAACTGGTAGCGATGAACTGGGGAGTCAGCGCCGCGATAGCCAGCGCGCCCACGCACAGCCATGGCCTTTCCGGCCAGAGTAGACGAGCCGCCCGCCAAAGGGCGAGGAGGGTTGCGACGCCGAGCAGCAGTGACAGGCCGCGCAGCACGTACAGCACCCGAACCGTGCTGCTCGATGCCTCCTCGCCGAAGCGATGCGCGAAAAAGTTCTTGTTCTCTGGCGACGTTCCAGGCACCAACCCCCACCCGCGCTCCCAGCACGGACTGGGCACGATGAGGTCGGGAAGGTCCTCCATGGGACTGAACGGCGCGGCCAGCAGCGCTGCGAGCGAGTAGTAGAGAGGGGGCGCATAGTAGAGAGGCGGCTCGTGGTAGCCGTAGAACCCCGCGAGGTCCGAGGCCGTCTCAATCCGCGCCGACACAACCATCGGCGGCAGCGCGCGGTAACGCCTGATGTAGCGGACGATCGCCATATGCCACGTCTCATCGGGACTCTCAAAGGGAAGGGTGGCGCGGGCATACAGGGCGCCGGCGGCCATGAAAGCGGCAATGAGGAGGAATGCGATTCCAGTGGGCAGCAGACGACTCCTGTTCATTACAGTACCCCCGAAGCGTGGCATCTACTCCCAGTGGGCATGCGCGGATCATCGGCATGGGCAGGGCTCGCGGGCCGCCCCTACAGCCACCCGCCTGCGAGCCACGCGCTCATTTCTGCGTCTTCCGTGTCCTTTCGTGTCCTTCGCGATCGCGGCGGACCCGCTCGCGCGTGGAGAGAACGGCGTCATCCCATTCGGCAGCTCGATCTGCACGTGCCGGGTGTGGTACCCCAGCCTCGGCGCGTCGCAGGATGCGTCGTCCTTGACCACACGCCCGAGGCGTGGCATAATCACATCGGTGACCGAGAGATCGTCGATCACCACCCGGCCGCCAAGGTAGTCCGGTATGGTGTGCGCCGGCTTCCCCGTCAGCTTCCTCTGGACCTCTGCGAGCTCTTTCGTCCGTACACCTGCCAGCCGCGTGCCTGGGACACCCTCAACCGCCTGCGACAGGTGCTCCCGCAGCCAGCCTTCCTGCTCCGCAGCACCGCGCACGAGCGCGTCCACATCGCCGTGCGGCTGGACCACAACACGATTGGAGGTAGGATCCATGGAGCCAAGAGTGTGCGTCGGCCCGACCGACGACGGCGGCGGCGTTGTCCGCTGCATGACCGACGGCAAGTGGGTTTGGTCCGAGCTCTGGACACCCTCGGGCTGGGTCAAAGGCGGTGAGGTGCGCGACTGCTTCGTCAATCCTGCCGCCTCGCCAGAGCTGCTCCGCAAGCTCGGCGTCCCCGAGAGCGACTGGGTCTGGCCCGAGAGGGAGCGGTCGAGGGAGCGCTCGAGGGCGCGTTGACCCGCACCCTCGGCACCCTCGGCACCCTCGGCCTGCTGGGCCCGTAGCTGCCGCAGCGCCACCTCGCCCTGCTCCCGCAGCCTCGCCGCCTCGCCGGCCAGCTGGTCGGTGCGCGCCCGCGCCGCTTCGGCCCCCTCCGCCCCAGCCGCCTCGAGCCATGTCGCCCGTTTTTCGCGCCTTTCGCGCCCTTTCGTGTCCTTCGCGATCACGGTCCACCCCCACGCGCGTGGGGAAAACCTGGAGCCGCTCCGTTTCAGATAATTTGGCATCCTCATACTGTTTGACTTTGGCGCGCAGTGCCTCCAGCTCCCTGGCGTACTGCTTGGCGACCTTCTCGGACTCCCGCAGCTTGCGGATGGTCGCAAGTGCACGCTCCTTGTCAAACGGTTCCTCAGGAGACTCCTGGTCTTCTGGGGAGGGTGCCACGCTTGTGTCGCGGACGGATCCCTGATCGTCCGTGACGTGGGCATTGGGCTCCTGGCCCTTGCCCGCCTTGGGCTCCTGGCCCGTAGCTGTGTCTGACATTACTGTGCTAACCTCCGTAGTGATTCTGGTGGCTCTTCCTCCATCTCGGAGCAGAGTCGGATCAACTTGCGCGCTGCCTTGCGCTTCTCCTCGGGTGGAACATCCACCCCACCACGCGCGCCTGCTAGCACTGCTGCTGCAGCGTGGATGGCATTCCGGTTGTAGGTCCCACCGGGTTCGCGGATGGGCAACTTGCAGCGTGCCTTCACCTTCTCCGCACCTGGCTCATTCATGTCGATGAGGCAGGCCGCGCAGAAGGCCGCTGCGTCCTCATAGTCGCTCTCGCTGAATTGGCCCCAAGGCCGGTTGCTGAACGGCATGGTCACACCTCACTTTACTGTCACCTCAGCATACGTTCGCTGACATGCCAAATACCACTCTGCCACCTCAGGAACCCGGCTCATGTCCCCACCTGCGTAGTACAGGATGCGCTCCCAAACACTCCGGAGCCACTCCCGTGTAATAATCACCTTGCCGTCATCGCGGACGATGATCTTGCCCAGGGACTTTCTCTCAGTCAAATCGTCGTTGACACCCTTCACTTCTATCACTATCATGGAGTGTACACCTGCCTGTTCACGATCTTTTGAACTTTCATAGACCAAGTCCGCCAACGCATTCCGCATGCGATTGTCAAACCCTTCAAACACCTCATACCAGTCCTGCCGGGAGGCCTGCCTCATCCGCTCAATGATCGAGTTCGGGATCCGAGCCCAATCAATCTGACTAGGATCCGCATCCAACGCTGGATTGGACATCCCATTATCGATAGCCCACCACTTGCCGGTGATTGAATCATACAACCAGTTGTGATCATGCCGGTCCGTGTTGCCGGTGATCATGTCCAGCAGTCTCATCTGCTGAAAGGTGTCGCTGGCCCTGACCTTCGTCTCAAGCTGATAGCCCAATTCCCTGCCCGTGCGACACCCGTCCTGCCAACGCATCGCGGACCACAACCCACCCTGATAATCCCAGAACTCGGTCGGAGGCACCAGATCAAACCCCAACGCAGCGTTGACGCGATACGCGAACACCTCCCGTTCTGCCGTACGGTCCACCCCCACGCGCGTGGGGAAAACC
>JAIMBM010000350.1 GCA_023511475.1 Anaerolineae bacterium | reverse complement strand
GTGACTGCGAGCCGCATGCTGGCAGCCCCAGTTCTCTGTGCGGAGTTTGCCCCCACCCCGCCCCCTCCCCCATTCAGGGGCAGACAGGTGGCCCGAGCCGGCGCAGCGCCGTTGCCGGCGGGTGGGGCCCCAACAGCCTGCCTCCGCGTCGTGCGCTGAGTGCGAGTCCGAACGCGTGCGTCACGGCCGGTCGGCAGACTTTTCGGGCACCGCCCGATTGACAGCCCCTGGCGCCCATGGTATAGTCCGCATGATCCGCCGCGCGAAACGAGCGGCGGATATGTTTCTGATGCCCGGCGTGCACGCGCCACCCGAGGAGAGGCTCGCACATGGATGGGCGCATCGACCTGCACACGCACACCCTGTTCAGCGACGGAGCACTGCTCCCCAGCGAGCTGCTGCGCCGGGCGGCGATCCGCGGCTTCACCGGTCTTGCCCTCACCGATCACGCTGATGCGAGCAACCTCGAGGGCATCATTGCCTCCCTGCTGCGCTTCGCCGCCGATCAGAAGGACGACTTCGAGCTTGCCCTTCTCGTCGGCGTCGAGCTGACCCACGTTGCGCCTCGGAGCATCGCCGCGCTCGCACGCCGTGCCAAAGCAGCTGGCGCACATCTCGTCGTCGTTCACGGTGAGACGCTGGTTGAGCCGGTGGCTCCCGGGACGAATCGGGCTGCCCTTGAGTGTGCCGATGTCGACATCCTCGCCCATCCCGGCCTGCTCACCCCCGAGGAGGCCGGACTGGCTGCCGCCAACGGCGTCTGCCTGGAGCTTAGCACGCGCCGAGGGCACTGCCTGGCCAACGGCCGCGTTGCTGCGCTGGCCCGAGAGGTCGGAGCTACCCTCGTTGTCAACAGCGATGCCCACGACCCCTCGGACCTCGCCGATCTGGAAATGGCTCGGAGGGTCGCGCTCGGCGCGGGGCTGACTCCGGCCGAGGCCGAGGAGGCCCTTCATGCCGCACCAGCGGCTCTCTTGAGACAGGCTCTCGAACGGAGGTTGAGATGAGTCAGATACTGCGCCCAGGCGCCGCAGGCGCCCGGAGCCACATGGATTCAGCGGTGCCTGGAGTGCAGATCCGCTGCCCGCGCTGCCAGACGCCCTACATCGCCGAGGTCATCAACGTGATCGATGCCCGGCTGGCCCCGCAGCTCAAGACTGCGCTTCTCGCTGGCTACCTCAACCGTGCGGTCTGCCCAAGCTGCGGCGCCGTCACCGCCATCAGCGTCCCCCTCGTGTACCATGATCCGGAGAAGGAGCTGCTGCTCGTCCTCGTGCCGACCGAGCTCGGCCTCTCGGCCCAGCAGCAGGAGCGCCTGGTCGGAGGCCTGGTGCAGGCGATCATGAGCCAGACCCCGCCGGAGCAGCGCAAGGGCTACTTCCTGCGTCCGCAGACGGTTCTCACGCTGCAGCGGCTGATCGAGCTGATACTCGAGGCCGACGGAGTAACCAGCGAAATGATCGAGGCCCAGAAGCGGCGCCTGCGCCTGCTGGAGGATCTGCTCGGGGCGGTCGGAGATGAGGAGCGCCTTGCTGAGCTGATCGAAGAGTACCGCAGCGACCTGGACTATTCCTTTTTTGCCACCGTCACGGCGGTCATGCAGGAGGCGGCCGCCTCGGGCGACACACAGGATGCCGCGAGGCTCGAGGCCCTTCGCGAGCGGCTGTTGCAGGATCCCGGCCTGGCTTCCAGGCTGCCGGCCCCCCTGTCGCCCGGGATCAGTCTCGAGGAGGCTCTCGACCGACTGCTCGCCCTGGTCGACGACGCGGCCGCGCTCGCGGCGATGGCGGCCATCAACCGGCCGCTACTCGGCTACACCTTCTTCCAGGGCCTGACCGAGGAAATGGAGCGCGCCCGTAGCACCGGCGAAACAGCGCGCGCCGGCCGACTGGCTACGCTGCGCTCCCGACTGCTCGAGGCAATTGACGAGCAGGACCGCGCTCTTCGAGCAGCACAGGAGCAGGACCGACAGCTTATCGAGGAGATACTCGGAAGCCCAGACCGCGAGGCCGCGATCCGCGATCGTCTGGCCGAGGTGGACACCCTGTTCCTGAATACCCTGAGCAGAGCCATCGATGAGGCGCGGGGGCAGGGCGACATCGAGCGCAGCGCCCGCCTGCGTGAGGTGCACGATACGATCCTCTCCCTGCTGGCTGAGGCCATGCCTCCGGAGCTCAAGCTGGTGAATCGCCTGCTCAGCCTGGAGAGCGCGGACGAGCGCAAGGCGCTGCTCGCCGAATCGGGCGCCCTCCTGGACGAGAATCTGCTCGCGCTGGTCGACGCCCTGCAGAACGAGTTTGCCAGCCAGGGGCGCCGCGAGGCTGCCCGGCGGATCGCCGAAATCCGCGAGGAGATCGCCGAGGCCAGCGCTGTTGGCGGGCAAGAGCCATCGCCCTAAGCGCTGAGGCCGCGGTGCGCTACTTGGCCTGAACCTCGTTCAGGTGCCGGTAGAGGCCGTTTGGAAGCGCCAATAGCTCGTCGTGGGTGCCCATCTCGCGGATGCGTTTGCCCTCCAGCACCACGATCAGGTCGGCGTTGCGCACCGTCGAAAGACGGTGCGCAATCACGATCGTCGTGCGTCCAACCATCAGCCGCTCCAACGCCTGCTGGATCAGCACCTCGGTCTCCATGTCCACCGATGAGGTGGCCTCGTCCAGGATCAGTATCGGCGCATCCTTGAGCACCGCCCGGGCGATCGCGAGGCGCTGCTTCTGCCCGCCGGAGAGCTTGACGCCGCGCTCGCCGATGATCGTGTCAAACCCATTGGGCAGCCGCTCGATGAACTCCATCGCGTTGGCGACGACCGCCGCCTGCTTCATCTCCTCCTCGGTTGCATCCGGCCGCCCGAACAGGATGTTGTCGCGCACTGTACCGTGGAAGAGGAACACGTCCTGAAGCACGATGCTGATCTGCTGTCGCAGGCTCTTCAGCGTCAGACTCCGGATGTCCTGCCCGTCCAGGGTGATGAACCCCTCAGTCGGGTCGTAGAACCGGGGAATGAGGCTCGCCAGGGTAGTCTTGCCTACCCCCGTCGGCCCGACAAGGGCGACGACGCTGTTGGCCGGGATATCCAGGTTGATGTGCTCCAGGACGGTATCGCCATCGGGATAGCGAAAGCTCACATCGTGGAACTGCAGGTGCCCCTCGGCGCGGCGCGACAGCTCGACGGCGTTTGGGGACTGGTATACCTCTGGCTCCTCGGAAAGAAGGTCTGCGACCCGGTCGGCCCCCGCAAGCGCCTGCTGAATCCCCTCCCAGGCCCCGCTGAGGGCGCGCACCGGCTGGTAGAAGAGATCGAGGTAGAGGAAGAAGGCTACCAGGTCCTCGATCGGCAGGACCCGCTGAAAGGCGAGGCGCCCGCCAAAGTAGATGAGGACGATCGTGCCCAGCGAGGAGCTAAACTCCACGAAAGGCTGGAACGTCGCCATCAACCGAAGGGCGTGCAGGAGCGAGTCACGGTAGCGGTTGATGTGTTGCTCGATCCGCAGAGCCTCGCGCTCCTCCTGTGTGAAGGCCTTGATCTCGCGGATGCCGAGCAGGTTGTCCCCGAGTGTGGCGTTCAGCTCAGCGAGCTGGCGCTGCCGCTCCCGAAAGGCGGGGCGCACGCGCCGGGCGAAGATGCGCATGGAGAGCACGATCAGCGGTATCGGAGTCAGGCTCAGCAGCATCAGCCGCCAGTTGAGCCGGATAAGCACGGCGCTCACCCCGATGAAGGTCAGCGCGTTGACCAGCACGTCGGGGATGGCGTGGGCGATCAGTGTCTCGAACAGGTCCGAGTCGTTGACCATGCGGGACATGAGCTGCCCCGTCTGCTTGTCGGAGTAGAAGCGGAGGGTGAGCCGCTGCAGGTGCTCGTAGATGTGCAGCCGCATCCGGGCAACGACTCCCCAGCCGGCCACATGGGCCATGTAGCTTCGCAAGAAGCTCAGGACTCCCCGCACCAGGTACAGAACCAGGAGGGACGTGGCGAGCAGGGTGATCGTCTGTGAGGAGCGCTCATCCCAGACCCCGGCCTGAACTGCGGCAATGAGCGTCCGGATGACCCACGGGGTGACCAGTTGCACGCCTACCAGAAGGATCATGCTCACGACGGTCACGGCGAGGGGCTTGATGTAGTCGCGAGCATAGCTGAAGACGAGTCTGAGGCTGCGCATGTCGTGTCCTTCGTGATTGGCTGGATCGATGGAGTAACCTGGGTGGTAGCATAGGATCAAGGGTGCGCACTGTCAAGAGAGCCCCCCTCGTTGAACAGGAGCACTCCCGGCGCTATCCGCGAGGGCAAGCCTTCCTCCAGCCCGCCCGCACCAGCTGCCTTAGGACACAATCGCGTCTGCGGGCGGGTACGCCTTTCAGGCGGGCAGGCGGGGCGGCCGCACAGCCCAGCCTGCGACCGCGGCCCCGAGGCAGAATATGCCTCCCACTGCAAACGC
>JAIMBM010000035.1 GCA_023511475.1 Anaerolineae bacterium | reverse complement strand
ACTTGGGGGAGGGGGCCACGGGGGTGGGAGTCTTGGCAGCAGCACAGATAAGCCTGCCCCCAGGCAGAACTACACCCGATAGATCACGGACACTTGACGGAAGGCCGCACGCCCGGGTACAATACCCTCAAACCAACCTGTCACGGTCTAGAGGGCGAATGGGCCATGCCCACGAACCTTCCACCCGAATACTTTGAGATCGAACGACAGTTCCGCGAGGCGGAGACGGTCCAGGAGCAGATCGCCCTTCTCGAGGAACTCATCAGCGTGGTGCCCAAGCACAAGGGCACCGACCATCTGCGCGCCGACCTGCGCCGCAAGCTCTCCAAGCTCAAACAGAGCTCGCAGGTGCGCAAGGACGTGTCTCGGCGACAGTCAATCTACCGCATAGAGAAAGAAGGCGTCGCCCAGGTGGCCGTCATTGGGGCCCCGAACGTCGGCAAGTCGGCCCTCGTCGCAGCCCTGACCAATGCCACGCCCGAGGTCTCGGAGTCGCCGTTCACGACCTGGGAGCCGACGCCCGGAATGATGCCGATCGAGGACATCCAGGTCCAGCTGATCGACACGCCGCCCATCTATCGCGAGTACGTCGAGCCACAGCTCATGGACATGCTGCGGCGCGTCGACCTGATCCTGGTCGTCGTCGACCTGCAGACCCATCCCAACGAGCAACTCGAGGAGACTCTCAGCCTCCTCGGCGAGCAGCGCATCTGGCCGCTCGAGTATCGCAATCGCTACGAGGGCGAGAGGCGGGGAACGTTCAAGCCCTTCCTGGTTGTCGCCAACAAGGCCGACGACGAGCAGACTGAGGAGCTGTACGAGGTCTTTTGCGCCCTGCTCGATGAGGAGTGGCCGTCTGTGCCGGTCTCGGCCCTCACCGGGCGCAATCTTGACCGGCTGAAGCGGGCCGTCTTTGATCGGCTGGGCATCATCCGCGTCTACGGCAAGCCGCCCGGGCAGCCTCCCGACCTCACCGCCCCCTTTGTGGTCCAGAAGGGCAGCACCGTGGCCGAGTTCGCCGCCCGCGTGCACAAGGACTTTATCGACTCGCTGATCTCGGCCCGCGTCTGGGGCTCGGCCGAGTTCGAGGGCCAGAGCGTCAGCCGCGACTATGTCCTGCAGGATGGGGACATCGTCGAGTTGCGCACGTGAGGCTCCTCAAGCCTGCTCCAACCAATGGATGGGCAGGCTCGCCTCCAGGGGCTTGAACTCGGGGTCTCCTGTCACGAGCACGGCCCCCGTCGCCAACCACATACTGACACCTTGAGTGCAGGCTCATCTGTGCTGCTGCCAGGCCCTCACCCTCCCTTGCCCGCAGCCTTCGGGGGCGGACAGCCCCGCCCCGGCACCGCGGAGCGGACCCCCCAGCGTCCCCCCGACACGGGGGGATAGGTTTGTTCCGCCTGCAGCGGCCATTCCACTGCCGGCGATGGCCGCTGCCTGTTCCCCCGTTTCGGGGGAACGGTAGGGGGTCTCGCAGCGGAGCGGACCCCCCAGCCTCCCCCGAGCTTCACGACCGCCCAGGGGCGACGGTCCGAGAGGGCGATCCATCCGCCGGGACGGCCGCCGGACTCGCCCCCACGCCGGATCCACCGGGCGGCAGCTCAAGTTTCCACTGATGCCCCCGTGGCCCCTCGCTCCAGCCTGATCTGCACGCATTGTGCGGACAAGTTTACACAAATGCGCGATCGTGCTATGCTGCAATTGTACATCCGCTCTGCGTCTTGCGGAGCATCCCAAGGCATCAGGGCCCCTGCTGTTCCCGACTGGCGGATCGCCTCTGCCAGTTGATCCCACGGGGAGGACGGGCCGTGGCGCTCTTGCGGCTGTATCTGTTGGGGCCACTCGTGCTGCAGGCGGGCGAGAGGTCGCTGCCGGTGCCGTCGACCCGGAAAGCCCAGTCGCTTCTGGCCTATCTGGCGATGCGCCGCGGGCAGCCGCAGCTGCGTGACCACCTCGCGGACACCTTCTGGCCCGATGCCCCCGCCGCACGGGCGCGCCGCAACCTGAACACCGCCCTCTGGCAGATCCGCCGCATCCTACCCTCCGGCGATCATCTGATTGCCGGCGCCAACGACGTCCTGTTTAGCGCCGAGAGCGCCTGCTGGATCGATGCGGCCGAGTTCGAGAAGCTCTGTCGCCCGCCACCCGCCGACGATACCGAGACGACCGCGCGCCTGCGCCGGGCGGTATCCCTGTACCGAGGCGAGTTTCTCGCCGGCCTGTACGACGAGTGGGTGCTCGCCGAGCGCTACCGCCTGGAGACGCTCTTGCTTGACGCACTGGCGCGCCTCGCGCGGGCCAGCCTCCGCCTGGGCGAACACGCGGAGGCGCTGCACCATGCCGAGGGCCTGCTCGCTCATGACCCTCTGCGCGAGGATGTGCACCGCCTGGTGATCGAGCTGTACCTCGCCCTCGGCGACCGGGTGGCCGCGGCGCGTCAGTGCAACCGCTGCCGCACACTCCTGCGCTCCGAGCTGGGAGTCGACCCCTCCCCCGAGACGATCGCGCTCTGCCAACCCCTGTTTTCGGCCGTGCAGATCTCAGATGCAAGCCCCGCACCGGATGCCGTACGCCGGCGCCCAGAGCTGGACACGCCGCCCCTCGTAGGCCGCGACGGGGAGCTCGAGCAGCTGCTCGCGGCCTGGAAGGCGGCCTGCTCGGGGCAGGGAGGGGCAGTCCTGGTCAGCGGCGAGGCGGGGGTGGGCAAGACCCGCCTGGTCGCGGAGCTCGCCCAGTCGGCCGGCTGGCGGGACGGAGTGGTGCTCTGGGGGCGCTGCTACGAGCATCAGCGCTCGCTGCCCCTCCAGCCCCTCGCCGAAGCCCTGCAGAACGGCCTCCCCTATCTCCCCCGACTCGAGCCCGAGGCGCTCCCGCCCTGGATGCTGGCCGAGGTCGCCTCGCTCCTGCCCGATCTCGGTCGCTACTACGCCGGGTTGCTACCGCCGGCGCCCCTGGCGCCGACACATGCGCAGGACCGCCTGCTGATCGCTGTGACCAGCTTTCTGGCGGTATCGTCTGCACAGGTACCGCTCCTCCTGGTGCTGGAGGACCTTCAGTGGGCGGGCGAGGCGGTCGTGGCCTTCGTACACTACCTGGTGCGGCACCTGCAGGGCATGCGGCTCCTGCTCATAGGGACCTACCGATCGGACGAGCCCGCAGACGTCGGGGCGCTGGCGGGCATGGCGCGGGCGCTGAGCGCCGAGGGTCTGCTGACCGAGATGCTCCTGCAGCGGCTCCCCTTCAGCGCTATAGCCCGCCTGGTGAGCGAGCTCTGCCCTCCCGGCGAGCCGGACAGGACGCTTATCCAGTGGCTGTACCGGACCACCGGCGGCAATCCCTTCTACCTGGTCGAGATGCTGCGCGCGCTGGGCGACGCCTGCCGGCCGGGAGTGGCCATCGCCGACCGGCGCCTGCCGGTTCCACAGTCGGTGCGCGATCTCATTCTCGGTCGCGCCGCCCGGCTTCCCGGGCATGCGCGCGAGCTGCTGGACCTGGCCGCCGTAGCAGGGCGAGAGTTCGACCTGGCCCTGCTCCTACGCGTCTGGGAGCGCGGCGAAGAGGCACTGCTGCGGGCGCTGGACGATCTGCTGCGGCACCGGTTCCTGCGCGAGCAGGATGCGCCGCGCGACTATGGGTTTGACCACGACCTCACCCGCGAGGTCATCTACCAGGCCCTGCACCATCACCGGCGGCGCCGCCTGCATCGCCGGGTCGGGCATGCGCTGGAGGCGCTGACCGCTCATCTGGGTGAGCGACCCGTTGCCGAGCTTGCCTACCACCTGCACGAGGCATACTCGCGCGGCGACGATCCCGGCCCGGCCGCCGCGTACGGTCTCGAGGCCGCCGATCAGGCCCAGCAGCACCATGCCCGGCGCGAGGCCCTGGCCTGGTACCGACGGAGCCGCGCCCTGCTCGATAGCACAGGCCTGACACCGGGCCAGGTGCCAACGCTCACCGCGATCTATGCCCGCCTTTGCCTCGGCGAGGGAAAGGCGCACTTTTTCCTCGGGGAGCACGACGAGGCCGTATCGGCCCTGCAGACCGGGTTGATCTGGGCCGATGCGGCGAGCGATGCGCCAACCCGCGCCGACCTCCTGCTCGCGCTCGGCCGGGCGGCGCACGAGGTCGGCGACCTCGCCCTGGCCGCGGAGCGCTTTCGCCTGGCTGCGGCGCAAAGTGGGGCCCTCGGCGACCGGACCCGCACGGCCGAGGCGCTGCATCAGCTGGCGCGCACCGCCTACGATGCCGGCAATGACCCGCTGGAGACGGCCGCGCGGTCCGAGCAGGCGCTGGCGCTCAGCCAGGAGCTGGGCGACCTCAACCTGCAGGGACTGGCCCACTGGACCCTGGGGAGAGTCTGCTGCCGGGGCGCCCGGTTTGCTGCAGCCGAAGACCATTACCGGCAGGCCCTTGACTGCTTCCGAGAGGTGGGGAACCGTGAGGACGAGGGATGGACCTGCCTCCTCTGGGGGCTGATCGACGGCCTCCGCTATGCCCTCGACCGCGCTGCTGCCCGCTTCGAGGCCGCCGAGGCCATCTTCCGGGACCTGGAGCGCCCCTGGGGCATCGGCGCGAGCCTCACCCAGCGGGGGATGGTACACCTCCGCCGGGGGGAACTCGACCGCGCCACGCAGCTCCTGCAGGAGGCGCTGCAGCTTTTTCGCCGGGCAGGGAACCGCTGGGAACAGGCTGCCGTGCTCTGGCACGTCGGCCTGGCCAGCTACCACGACGGCAGGCTCGAGGAGGCCCTGGAGCAGTTGACCGAGGGTCTCGCTCTGGCCGAAGCCATCGGGCAACCCGAGCTGTGCCTGCTCACGTGCCTGACCATGGGCGACGTCTACGCCGCGCGCGGCGCCTGGCTCGCGGCCGAGGCCACCTACGGGCGCGCGCTGGCCCTCGGCCGCGCAACCGATGACCGGCGCTTCCTGCCCCGAGTCCTGGCCGGGCTGGCGGGCGTCGCCCTGGCACGAGGTGAAGTATCCGAGGCGGCCCGCCGGGTGGCGGAGGGGCGCAGCCTGGCCTCGCGGGAAGACGTGGAGGCGCAGGGACTCCTGCTGCGCCTTGCCGGTGAGGTCGCCGCCACACAGGGCCGGCGAGGCGAGGCCCTCACACTGCTGCAGGAGAGCGTAGAGGTCCTGGCCGGCCCGCCGGTGCCCTTTGAGCTGGCGCGCAGCCAGCTCGCGCTGGCCCGGCTGCAGGAGGCATAGCCGCTCAGGTACGCCGGAAGCGCCGAGATAGTTTTTTGATAGCCCCGTGCTAAGCTGCGGGTACAGGTACCCGCAGCTTTTTTGCGCCGGAGGCGCCGGCGAGAGGACACCATGACGAATGCACACCCCGGCCTGCGCGGAGGCCACACCTTCATCATTCACGTCTGGCGGGAGGCGGGCAGCAGCGCTCCCCTCTGGCGGGGCCGCATCGAGCATGTGCAGAGCCGCAAGCAGAGGGCCTTCGTGCGCCTCTCCGAGATGCTCGAGTTCATCGAGGGCTTTGCCAGGCTTGGCCGGGATGAGGCTCGGGCGAAATGATGCGCCCTCGACGCGGCGGCCGGCTGCGCACCCCTGACCGCGAAGCTGAGGAGGGAAAGGTCGGCCGTGGTCCTTCGGGCCCCCAACGAGCACAGCGAGGTGATCGGGTGCAGCGCGCCACAGGATGTGGGGGGACGCGCACCCGCTGGTCTTGGATTGCCATCATGTAGAGGAGGTGCCTATGCGCGCCAGGCAAGTCTGGAGCATCGCTCTCCTGATTTCGGTCCTTCTGTTGGCCGCCGTCCCCGCTGCGGCCGAGCCCCCACCGCCCCGGGCCGACCCACCCGGCACCGGCAAGGCAGTGGCACCAGGCGGAGAAGCCTCGGTGGCCGCAGCCGCGGCCAGCCCGATCGGGAGCGCCTTTGTCATCCGCAATGACCCGGGAGTCGCGGAGGTCGACCCGGCCGTGGCGTACAACCTGGCACGCCGAGAGTTCCTGGTCGTATGGTGCAATGACCGCCCCGACTACCCCGACATCCAGGCCCAGCGCCTGAAGTGGGATGGCACGCCCATCGGTGGCCCCTTCTACATTGCTACGGGTTCGGTGCAGCGGCGGCATCCGGCGGTGGCCTACAACAGCATACGGGACGAGTACCTCGTAGTATGGGAGCACTGTGAATGGACCCTCACCAGCATCCGTGGCCGGGTGGTGTCGGGGCTCGGGCAGGTCCTCGGTCCGAGCGACATCCTCATCAGCGACGCTCCTGGGCTCACGAGCTGCTTTGGCCCGGCCGTGGCCTATGGCGCCATGGACGACAGATACCTCGTCGTCTGGGAGCAAGACAGCGGCGACAATTGCGCGGACATCGAGGGCCAACTCGTCAGGGGCAGCCTTGTCGAGGGAGACAATATCGTCATCGCGACCGGAGGCTGGGACTATGACCACGGGAACCCAGCCGTTGCCTATAACATCCGCACCAACGAGTTCCTGGTCGCCTGGGAGCGCCGCAGCGATTCCACCGACATCTCCGACATCTGTGCCCGACGAGTATCAAGCACCGGCGCACTCCTGGGCACGGAGCTCCTGCTCATGGGTGTTTTTCACAGCAACACCCAGCCCGCCGTGGCGGCGCTTCCCGCAGCCAGCCCTGACGGACGGTACCTCGTCGCCTGGGAGATGCAAATCGGTCCCGGGAACAGGGATATCTACGGCCGGGAGGTGGCAGGCGACGGGAGCATATCGTCCGGCTTCTGGATCAGCGGGGCCGACGTGGACGAGGCCAGCCCGGCGGTAGCCAGTTACCGCTACGCTGAGCGGTATCTTGTAACCTATCAGCGCTCCGCCGATCCGCCCTATATGTGGACCTATATCCGCGGGCGGAATGTGCCCACCGACTACGGCCCGCCTGGCCCTGAGAAGTATATTGGTGGAGTCCAGGCAGGCCACCCCGCGGTGACCGAAGGCCGGTTGGGGGACTTCCTGGTGGTCTACGACGATCAGCCTTTGCTTGGCGACCGGGGCATCTACGGCCGGCTGTGGGGCAACCGGATCTATCTGCCACTGGTGCTCAGGTAGGGGCGGGCGCTGCACATCAGGAAGCGAGGGACCGCACATACATCGCGCCCTATCGCGCGCTAGGGGAGATTCCGGGCAGAGCAGGGGCAGACGCGTGTTGGCCGCTGCCCTGCCCGTCAATCACACCCTGGCCAGAGAGGGCGCGAGAGCGGCCAGCACGATGTTGAAGAGCGCGTGGGCCAGCATGCAGCTCTCCACGCCGTGCCACCGGTAGAGCCACCCCAGCACGAGGCCGATGGGGAATATCTGCGCGAGCTTGAGCCACGCCGGCTCGAGCACACCCGCGTGGCCCAGGGTCCACAGGAGGCTCGTCAGTGCGATCGGTATCCAGTACTTCGCCCCGCGGCAGCCCAGGTATCGCGCCAGGAAGTTCTGGACGCCCAGCCGGTAAAAGATCTCCTCGCTGAAGGCGGCCGCAAGCACCGTGACCAGGACCTGCAGGGTGAGGGCGGCGCTTGCCTCGGGGTTGCCCGACAGGCCGCTCAACGCCTCCGAAAGCCTTGGCGGCACGAGGCGGAACAGCGCCGCCGAGTACCCGACCGCTGCCGCTGCGACGCCCAGCGTGCTCAGGATATAGTCGCAGCGGGGCCTCGGGCAGGCCGCAGCCATGACGCCGCCTGCCGGCAGGGGAGTCAGCACCGGCGTATCCGCAGTAGCTACCGGAAGCGCGATGGCGCGATCGCTTGCGGCCGGAGCTGCGGCCAGAGGGGTGGTCTTGCGCCGGCGGCGCAGGGCAAAGCCCGGCAGCCCCAGCACATCGGCATAGTGCATGCCCAGCATGGTAACCCCAGCCAGCATCGTGGTGGCGATGAAGAGCACAACCAGGCCAAGGACGAGCAGCAGCACGCCGAGCAACAACACCGCAAGCACGTCCTCGCCCGTGGACCCGGGAGCGCTTTCCCAGCCCCGAGGCGCCGATTCCGCGAGGAGCTGTGCCGCTGACAGAATCCCCGCGAGCGCTCCCGCGACGACGAAGGCCAGCGTCGCCAGCGCAGCGCCGAGGCCGTAGGCCCAGTAGGCTTTGACGTGGCTCCAGCTCCGGATCCAATCGACGAGGAAGGCCACAGCGAAGAAGAGCGAGCCCAGGCCGGCAATACAGGCTACTGCTATCACCGTCGGCGACGTTCCCAAAGTCATGACTCACTCCTCGGGCAGGCGCATAGACCCGCTGGGTTCAGAAGGATTGTACGCCTTTCACAGACTTGTATCAATGCTCACGAGATGTTCTCCAGGAACACCACGTGCATCCTGCCGCCGAGGGCGTTGTCCGGCCGCGGCTTCCAGGGCTTGGCGATGACGTCCGGCAAGCCATTCCCCGTCACGTCGCCCACGACCGCCGCATGCCCGCCGAGGTTCACATCCAGGATCACGTGCTCCTGCCACCGCCCGCCCACGCCGTCCACGTTCTCCCAGATGTAGTAGCGCGGCGGCGCATCGCCTGGGACTGCCTCCATCTCGCAGCTCAGGATGTCCACGTCGCCATCCCCATCCAGGTCGCCGGCATAGAGGCTGTGGTAGGCGCCACGGCGGGGCTCCCGCGCCGGATCCCAGGTGTAGACGTCATGCCGGCGCCAGGCACGGCCCTGGCCGTCCAGGTTCTCCATCCACCACAGCTGACCGCCGGGGATCTCGGCATCTACCATGACGATATCCGCCCGTCCATCGCCGTTCACGTCGCACACGACGGCGATGGTGGCATCGAAGGCGAAGTAGGGTTGAAAGTCCGAAGGAGGTGGTGTGCTGGGGCCAAGCGGCCCTACCTGCCACACCGTGCCGTCGCCCCGGACGTTCTCGAACCAGACGTTTGTCCGCACGATGTCGAGGTCGCCATCGCCGTCCAGGTCGCCGACGGCGAGGCCGGCATGCACCGCAGGGCCGACGTCGTGGCGCACCCATGGCGCAGACGGATCGGCAGGGATCTTGTACCAGCGCAGGTTGTTCTGATCCGACATGGTCAGCACTTCCGGGCGGCCGTCGCCGTCGATGTCGGCAGCCACGACGTCGTGCACCGCAGTAAGGCCGGGGTCGAAGGGGATACGGGTGAAGGGCGTATCGGCATGGCGCGAGTTGCGATACCAGGCCCCGCCGGCTACAAAGTCGGTGTAGCCATCGCCGTCAACGTCGAGCGCCACGCCGCCGACGTCCGAAGGGGACTCGATGCCCAGCAGGTGCCGCGTCCACCGGTCAGGCGTGTGCATCTTGTACCAGTAGATTTCTCCGTACTGCCGGCCCACGATGTACTCCGGCCGCCCGTCGTTGTCCAGGTCGGCGAGGGCCGTCTGAGCATAGTAGCCGGGGGGCAGGTCCGTATCGATGACATGATGGCGGAAGCGAAAGCGCATGTCGAGCCTCCTCAATAGTGGTGGTTCATGAGTAGAAACCGGGCGCCTCGAGCGTTCCTGGAGACGCAGAGGGACGGCTCTCATCCTCCGAGACCGTGGACCCTGCGCCGATGTACAAAGGGCGAAGGCGCCCCGAGGCCCCTACCAGACCTCAAAAGGCCGCCACCTGGCGGTGAGGGCCGCGCTCAGGTTCAGTTCGCCCGTCCGTGACGTGCGGTATACCATCACACACTCACCCGGAGTAGGCTGGAGCTCGCCATCCTTGAGGATCAGGAGCGGCCCCAGCCAACGCATCCAGCCGAGGCGCTCATACCATCCTGGAACTCCAGTGGAAAGGGCACCGAGGTCATACCCGGCAATCTCCCGTTGCAGACGCCGCATGACGGCCGTGCCATAGCCGCGCCCCCGGTAATCGGGATGTGTGGCCACCGCCTCGACATAGGCCGCCTCGCGCCAGGGTCCGGTACCCGCCCTCAGCGCGCGCGGTAACCACAGGGCGTGAGCCACGAGCTGCCGGCCGGCGTAGCCAAGGACGTGGACGCGCCCCGCAAAGGATTCCAGGAGCGGGCCGTAATCGAGCCGAAAGGCGCTAGAGCACAGCTCGATAACATCACCGACCTGCTCGCGCGTCAGGTCGGCGCCAGGAACAGTAACAAGATCCAGAGTCATGAATTCCCCCGAGAGAGCGCCCTGCGAGCTACTGCAGCCGGCCCCGTCGGGCAACGCCCAACGGGCTCGCCGGCCCGGTTCAGCGCAGCACCTGCAGCAGGTTCCCGAAATCGTCGGTCCACAGGGGCAACCTGTGCGGGAGCTCGCGCCGGGCGCTGCGCTCGGCGATGGCCGGGACCTCCAGCACGCTCCGATCGGGCGCAAGGAGCATCCAGACCGAGTCATAGCTGCGGATGCCATCGCCCCTATCCACGATCACGGCCGTGCCCAGGTTGAGCTCATCGGCCAGCCGGTACAGCGGCAGGCTCAGGTCAAAGTAGCGGTTGGAGATGTTGACGGCGATGATCCCGCCGGGCTTGAGGTGCTGAAGGTAGAGCGCAAAGGCCTCCTTCGTGAGCAGATGCACCGGCACCGCGTCCCCGCTGAAGGCGTCCAGCACCAGAAGGTCAAAGCCCTGCGGCCCCTCCGTTGCCAGCTCGCGCTCCAGAGAGATGCGCGCATCGCCCGGGACAACCTGCACCTCGGCTTTGGAGTCTCTCAGAAAGGAGAAGTAGCCGCCTTCCCCCTCTGCAATGCGGATGACATCCGGGTTGATCTCGTAGAAGCGGTAGAGGTCCCCCGGCTGTCCGTAGGTCGCGATGACGCCGACCCCCAGCCCGAGCGCCCCGACGCGCAGCCCGCCGGCCCGGGCGGGGTGGTTGGCGATGGCCAGGCCGACGCCGCTGGTTGGCCCGTAGTAGGTCGTAGGCAGGGACCGACGGTCCTCGGCCACGAACTGAAAGCCGTGGATCGTCTTGCCGTGCGCGAGCTGATAGACGTGCATATCGGGCCAGGCGGGGTCCCGCTCCCACACCCGCAGCACCCCATAAAAGTTGCGCCTCGCCAGCAAGGTGCTGGTCTCGAGCGCCTGCACGTAGAGCACCATAAAGCCCGTGAGGAGCGCCGCCACGGCTCCGCAGAGCAGGACTGCCGGCCGAAGGCTCCGCATCTGCGGTGGCACCTCACGCCGCAGCCGGCGTTTGGAGGGCGGCGGCGAGGCCGGCTCCATCCGCAGGACCACGCCCAAGAGAACCCAGCAGACGATCAGCGCGGCCTGCAGCTCCCAGAAGCCGCTCGTGAACAGGTAGGGGGCCACCAGGGTCACAAAGATGCCGCCGACCGCGCCACCAGCCGCCGTCATCAGATAGAAAGACGGGAGGAAGCGCGGATCGGGCCGCAGGCGGTACAACTCGCTGTGGCAGATCATGCAGCAGACGAAGAGGAGCAGCGCATAGAGGACGACCTGCGTCACGACGCCAAAGGGGGGCCACCTGACCAGCATCCATACGGCCGCCGCGCTGAGCGCAACCAGCCCCGACAGGTACAGGCGCCGCGCGTACCAGCGGCCGCCCGAGAAGGCGAGGATGAAGCTCAGCAGGTAGATGGCCAGCGGCAGCACCCACAGGAAGGGGACCGGCGCGACCTCTTGCGTGATCTGGTTGCTCACCGACACAAGCAACGCGGAGGCGGAGGCGGCCAGTGCCCCCCAAAGCAGGTAGCGCCTAAAGCCGGGGCGCTTGACCGCTGCGGCGATGCTCTCCTCCTGATCGGCGAGGGGAACCTGCCGCCGAGCCCGCAGTGCCAGGTAGCCGGCGCATACCGCAAAGACGCCGTAAGCCGCCGACCACAGATAGCCCTGCGTGCGCAGGGTGAGCCGTGGCTCAAAGAGCAGGGGGTAACTGAGCAGCCCCGCAAGCGACCCCAGGTTCGAGAGGGCGTAGAGGCGATACGGCGAGCGGCCCTCCTCTCGCACAAACCACGCCTGCATGAGGGTACTGTTGGCCGAGAGCAGGAAGTACGGCACACCCACCGACACCGCCAGCACCCGGAAGACCTCCCACACCGAGAGCCCTCCGCCCTGCGGGCGCCAGCTCTCGTTGGGGGTGAGGGGCGAGCGCCAGCTCAGGGCCGCGACCACGAGCAGCCCAGCCGAGAGGCCCAGAAGGCCAACATGCACCAGGCCCTGGAGACGCCTCCGCCGGCCAAGCAGCCAGTAGGCATAGCCATAGCCGGCACTCAGCACGGCCTGGAAAAAGAGCAGCACCGCCGACCACACCGTCGGCGTGCCGCCGAACCAGGGCAGGATGTACTTGCCGACCATCGGCTGGACCTGGAAGAGCAGGAAGGCGGAGAGGAGGACGCTGAAGGCGTAGTAATAGGAGTAGGGCACCGCTTTCTCCCTCTGTGTACCCGGCGGCCAGTGACGGCGTTACTGTACATCTGGCGTCGCCGGGAGTCAAAGACGGCCCCGGCGCAGGGTGCAGTTTCAGCTTGGGGGCAGCTCGTGCCCAGCCACGCTGGGTCCGCCCCCTCCCCAGGCGGGCGCGGCGCCGGCGCCCGCCTGGGGAGGGGAGATACCTGAAGTGGGCTTGAGTTTGGCCTTTTCAGGTCCTCGTTTCCTGATCACATGCTCCAGCACTCGTGGAGGGTGGTATGGCGCCCCTCGGG
>JAIMBM010000349.1 GCA_023511475.1 Anaerolineae bacterium | reverse complement strand
GAGGGTCACACTATGGCAGACATGGCGTCGCTGATCGACGACCTGATCAACCGGCGCGTCTGGGCAGTGGTCGGCGTATCGGCAGACCCGGCCAAGTTCGGCTATCGCATCTTCAGGTCGCTGCGGGAGGCAGGCTACCGGGTGTACGGGGTGAACCCCAACGCGCGAGAGATCGACGGGCAGACCATCTACCCCTCGCTCGCCGCCCTCCCCGAGAGGCCGGAGGTCGTTGACATCGTGGTGCCTCCGCCGGTCACCGAGCGAATCGTGAGGGAGTGCGCCGAGCTTGGTCTCTGCCGGGTGTGGATGCAGCCCGGCGCCGAGTCCGACAGCGCGATACGCTTCTGTCAGGAGCACGGGATCGCCGTGGTCTACGGTGCCTGTGCGATGGTCGAGAAAAGGCGCTGGCCCTCGGCCAGCGACGATGGCGAGGAGGAACATGGCGATCCAGGGCCTTCCGCAGGTCCAGGAAGCAGAGTTTGATCAGGTTGTCCTTGCCGAATCCATCCCCGTGGTCGTCGAGGTCTACTCACCCCTGTGCCCCCATTGCCGACGCCTCGCTCCGGTGATAGAGGAGATCGCCCGCGAGTACGCCGGGCGCCTGCGCTTTGTGCAGGTTGACGCGCTGCGCAGCCCCGGCCTCGCGCGACGCCTCCGCATCGCCGGGGTGCCAGCCATGGTCGTATTGTTCGGCGGCCGTGAACTCGGCCGCATCATCGGAGAGATGCCCAAGGAAGCCCTCAGGACACGTCTCGACGAGATACTTGCTGCTGCGGGGCAGAGTGCCTGAGCAGACAGATGCCACCAGAGTGATGGCTGGCACCTGCCCAGGCGAGGAACACCCGGGGTCCAGAGGTGGTCTGCCCCCTGACCTGTTCAGGCCATGTTCGGAGGCTCTCGCCGCCAGCACCGTCTCGCCACCCACCCGATTTGACGGCCCTCATCCCGTCCCCTATACTAGCCACGGTGTTCGGGGCGGCGGGCCGCCGGCCAACACCATCTTCCAGGTCGACCCCGACACGGATGCAGTGCTGCCCCTGAGCGGCGCGGCGGCTCCGCGCCGTCTTCGATGCCCGGGGTCGGTCTCCTGAGCAGCAATGAAGCCCCGCCCAGACCTGGAGGCGAACGCGAAGCAAGCAGCCTGCAGGCATGGCACCGAGGAGATCCGATGTTCACCCCCACTACGTCCGCCGCCGATGCGGCCAGCGGCCGTGGCTGGCCGCACCAGGTCGAGATCGACGACTGGTCGCTGGCTGCCGAGGACCCAGAGACCTGGTCGGCCATCCGCGCCGAGATACGGCGTCAGCAGGAGACAGTCGAGCTGATCGCCTCTGAGAACTATGTGAGCCAGGCCGTCCTTGAGGCGCAGGGCTCGGCGCTGACGAACAAGTATGCCGAGGGCTATCCCGGGCACCGCTACTACGGGGGCTGCCAGTATGTTGACGTCGTCGAGCGGCTGGCCATCGAGCGGGCCTGTGCGCTCTTTGGCAGCGAGCACGCAAACGTCCAGCCACACTCTGGCTCGCAGGCCAACGCGGCCGCGTATATGGCCCTCATGCAGCCCGGCGACACGGCGCTCGCCATGCGCCTCGCCCATGGTGGCCACCTCACCCACGGCGCGACGTTCAACTTCTCCGGGCGGCTATACCGCTTCTACTTCTACGGCGTCGACCGCGAGACCGAACGCATCGACTATGACGAGGTCGCGCGCCAGGCGCGCCGCCACCGGCCCACGCTTATCGTGGCGGGTGCCTCCGCCTACCCGCGCATCATCGACTTTGCCCGCCTCGGTGAGATCGCCCAGAGCGTTGGCGCCTACCTCATGGTCGACATGGCCCACATCGCCGGGTTGGTCGCTGCCGGCGTGCACCCCAGCCCGGTACCCTACGCAGACGTCGTCACCACGACGACCCATAAGACCCTGCGCGGGCCGAGGGCGGGCATGATCCTCTGCCCGCAACGATGGGCGGCAACCATCGATAAGGCGGTTTTCCCCGGCACGCAGGGCGGGCCGCTCATGCACATCATCGCGGCCAAGGCGGTCGCGCTGCACGAGGCCGCCCGCCCCGAGTTCGTTCACTACCAGCGCCAGGTCGTCGCCAACGCCCAGGCCCTCGCGGAGGAGCTGAAATCGCTCGGCCTGCGCCTTGTCTCGGGAGGCACCGATAACCACCTGCTTCTCGTGGACGTCACCCCGCTCGGCCTGACCGGCGCCGAAGCCGAAGCGGCGCTGGAGACCGCCGGGATCGCCGCGAACAAGAACCTCATTCCCTACGACGAGCGCGGCCCACGGGAGACGAGCGGCATCCGGCTGGGCACCGCGGCGGTGACCACGCGCGGCTTCCGCGAGCCGGAGATGCGGCTGGTCGCCCGCCTCATCGGCCGCGCCCTCAGCCGACCGGACGACATCAACGCCCTCGCCGCAGTGCGGGACGAGGCCCGCGACCTCTGTCTGCGCTTTCCCATTCCGAGCTTTCGTGGGTGAGAGCCTGTTCCGGGCACCGCCCCGCCAGCCGCCAGGCCTCATGCGAGCACGCCGGGGCTCGCCGAACCCTGCATCGGTTCGGTTCGGGGAGCTCGCTCGCCCGGGCGGCAGCCGGGCATCCCGCTCCACCACCTCACCGCCGGGGCCTTGTGTGGGGGGCAGGCCGCCGCCGACCCCTTGAGGTTCAGGGGTGGATAGGTGGCCCCACGGGCGTGATCAAGGCACTCCAGGGGCAGTGCCCCACCCCCCTCGCCCTCGCTTCCTGCGCCGTCTCAGCAGCGGAGAAGGGGGTGCTGTCTGTTGTGGCGGGGGTGGGGGGGGGGCCGCGGGGCCCCCCCCCCCCCCCCCCCCCACACCCCGCCTACCTGTTTCCCACCGCTTGACCGACCCTCCGAGGATCAATATAATCGTTCTGTCTAGTCGCGTGGCCCGCAACGGGCCACCCCCGCCCGACAAGGCGAACGCAGAGGTGTTGCTTATGGACCTGGCGCGGCGATATCGATTCCCCTGGCGGGGTGCCCGCTTCTGGCGCCATGCCGCCGCATCCGCGGCAGTACTGGCAGGGGTGTTGCTCGCGCTTGTTGTCGTCGTACCCAAGCTCCCATTCCTCCGGGAATCCGCATCTCGGCGCGCAGTGCCCCAGGCCCAGGGCTGGTGGCAGCGCCACCGGAACGAGCCGGACCGCTACGTCCTGGCGCTCCCTCCGGACTGGCGCGTCCTGCCGCTCGACCCTGAAGCCCTCCCTGCACAGGGTGAGACGCTCAGCCCCGGGGAGGCAGAGGTCCTTGCCCGTCTGGCCGAGGCCGCGCGCGAGCACCGCGGGGCCGGGTGGGGCCTGTGGGTGGCAGCAG
This sequence comes from Anaerolineae bacterium, assembly GCA_023511475.1. Lineage (GTDB taxonomy): Bacteria > Chloroflexota > Anaerolineae > SpSt-313 > SpSt-313 > SpSt-313. Next base: position 1,103 of record JAIMBM010000349.1, on the reverse strand, counting down.
CCCCCGACGGTGCCCTGGGCGACGCTACTACGCTGAACGTCGTCCGCCAGCCCCTGGGCGAGCCCGTGGCGCCCGAGCAGTATGCCCGCGCCTCTGTGGCGTCGTTGAGGGAGGCGCTTGGCCCCTCCGCCCGCCTCAGCCAGCAGTGGATCAGCCTCACCCCGGGTCGGGCCCTGCGCATAGGGGCGGTGCTTCGCCCGGAGTCCGAGGACCGCGAGTTCGCGCTGGTCCAGTACTACCTCGTCAGAGGCACCGACGGGTACGTCATCACTGGCATGGTCCGCGCCGGCGAGGAGCGGCAGATCGACACCATCGAAGCGATCGTCCGCTCGCTGCGCTGGACCGTCTGACCGGGGGCGCGCCGTGGCAGCCTTTCACCGTTGGCGGCAACGCGCGCAGGAGCTCAGGGCCGAGACGTATGCCATCTACCTGGCGTGCCGTGACCCGGGGGTGCCATGGTACGCCCGGGGGCTGGCGGCAGCCATCGTGGCCTACGCCCTCAGCCCCATCGATCTCATCCCCGACCCCATCCCGGTGCTGGGCCAGGTGGACGACCTGGTGCTCGTTCCCCTGGGAATCGCCCTCCTCTTGCGCCTCATCCCCGGCTCTGTCATGGCCGAGTGCCGCGAGCGCGCCCGGGCAGAGTTGGTCGGAGGGGTGCCGTCACGCGGGCGGGCAACTGCCGCCGTCGTGGCCATCTGGCTGGCAGCTGCCGCGCTCATTGCCGGGCTGATCTGGCGAGCCCTCGGAGGCTGAGCAGCTCCGCCTGGCGGCCAGAGGCCTCCATCCAACCCCAGGGGCGCAGAGACAGGCACAATCGCCAGCCCGCCGTGCCTCCTGGCACCCACACGCCATTCCACCAGAGTATTCCGCTACAGACTGGCCCTCTCTGCTTTGGCCATCTGACGCTCTTGTCAACCGTTGCCCCCCGATCGTCCTCCGCACGCCCTATGTCACGGCCTGTATAACACCGCCCCCACCCCGCGCCCCCATAGGCGCTAACTTTAGGGGCTGCCGCTGCCGTGGATTCGGCGCGATGAACTCCAGTGCCGGGCCCTGTGCACGCCTTACTCTCTTGAGCCGTCGCCCCATCCCCCTGGGGC
>JAIMBM010000348.1 GCA_023511475.1 Anaerolineae bacterium | reverse complement strand
CTCCCGGCCCGCCGAGTCGCCTGGTGCCGGCGGGCAGCACGGCCGCAGCCGCGGCGAGCCTCGCGGATGTCGATCAGAACTTGGTCAATCCCGGGATCCTGCCAAGCTTGATCGCCCACAGGTAGATACCGGGGATGAGCAGGCCGACCATGATGGCCAGGAACACCCAGTCGGCAGTGTGAAACCCTACCCGCATATAGTTCGTACGCGTCGGCCGGGCACCGAACCCCTTCGAATCCAGCGCCATGCCGAACACATTGGTGCTTCGGATCGTCGACAGGAATGCCGGCACGACAAGCGGGATATTCTTCTTGAGCCGGACGATCGCGTTCCCGGAATCCAGGTCGAGCCCGCGCGACCGCTGCGCCTGCGAGATGGTATAGACGGTTGCATTGATCGTCGGCACGAGACGCAGTGCCGTCGAGAGCGCAAACCCGAAGCGGTAGGGCACCCCCAGCTTGACCATGCCCAGGACGATCTCCTCATTCTTGGTCGTGCTCAGGAAGATCATCCCGGCGATGATCATGGTGTCGATACGCAGCGCGTTGCCCAGGCCGAAGAGAAAGGCCTCCCACTCGATCGGTCCCACGAACGGCGTCGGGCCGCTGGAGAAGAGCGCCCACAGGATCGTGCCCATGGTGAAGAGCATGAAGAGTATCCACCAGATGCGCTTCAGGTTGGATAGCGACTTGCTCACTGCACCATGGATCAGCACCACCACGAGCGCCATGGCCACCCAGGCAGGATGCATAAAGAGCAGCGTCATCGCAAAGGACCCGACCATCAGGAATATCTTGGTCCGCGGATCGAGACGGTGCACGATGGTGTTGCGGTCAAGGTACAGGTAGGTATCCAACTCTCACCCTCCGGCACGCGTGCACTGGACCAGCTCTGGCACGGAGAGCAGCGTCTTGCCCAGGCGGTTGGAGAGGCTCACAATCTGTGGCGGCTGCAAGAACGTCTCACGCAGCAGGTCTTCCCGGGCAAAGACCTCACGGGTCGGCCCCTCGAGCAGCACCTTGCCATCCTTCAGCACCACGACGCGGTGGGCATACTCGGCAACCACCCACATGCTGTGCGTCACAAAGATGATGGTATGCCCCTGCTGATTGAGTCGCGACACCAGCTCCATCATGGAGCGCTGCTCGGCATAGTCCAGGCCCGTCGTCGGCTCGTCGAGTATGATGACCTCAGGCCGCGCCGAGAGAACGGAGGCTACAGCCACTCGCTGTCGCCCTCCCTTGGTCAGCGAGAAGGGATCTTCCTGCTCCATCCCCACAAGGCTCACGGCCTCGAGCGCTTCCTTCACCCGCTGCTGTATCTCCTGCTCCGAGCAGCCGCGGATACGCGGGCTGAAGGCGACCTCGTTGTACACGGTATCCGAGAAGATCTGATGGTCCGGGTTCTGGAACACGTAGGCGACCTTCTGCCCGAGCCTGTACACGCCCTGCTTCGTGGTCTCCTCGCCATCGACAACCACCCGCCCCTCGGTCGGCTCGAGCAAGCCATTGAAGTGCTTGACGAGGGTCGTCTTGCCGCTGCCATTCTGCCCGACGATGGCCAGAAACTCGCCCCGACGGATCTCGAGGTCGATACCCCGCAGCGCATCCACCTGACCCGGATAGCTGTACGAGAGGCCCTCGACCCTGATGATTGGCTCGCCGTACGACCGGGCACGCTCGGCATCCCGCCGTCGCAGGGCCTCATAGGCCGCTTCGTCGACGCGCCAGCCACGAGCCTGGAACTCGGCAACGCCCTCCTCAACCGTGAGGGGCAGTTCATTCGCTCCCATGGCATGGAAGAACTGCGGCACTCCGAGCGGCTGCACGCCGATGCTCTCCATCAGGTCGACCTCGCGCAGCACCTCGTGAGCCGGGCCGTCCTTCAGGATGCTACCATCCTTCATGAGCACGATGCGGCGGGCCTTGGCCGCCTCTTCCGTCTCGTGCTCAACGATCATCAGCGTGATATCGTGCGAGCGCCGCAGCTCGTCGGCGATCGCAAAGATGCCCAGCTTGCTGATCGGATCCAGATCGGTCGTGGGCTCATCCATGATGAGCACTTTTGGCTCCATGGCCAGGACGGAGGCGATGGCCAGCTTCTGCTTCTGGCCACCTGAGAGGCTCGCGGGTGTGCGCTTCTCCATCCCCTCCAGCCCCACCAGGTGCAGCGAACGGCGCACTCGCCGGTCTATCTCTTCCCATGGGATGCAAAAGTTCTCTGGCCCAAAGGCCACCTCGAGCGCGACGTTAGTGGAAAAGAGCTGGGCCTCAAAGTCCTGGAACACGAGGCCAACGAACTCTGCCATCTCCGCAACGCTGTGCTCACGGGTGTTGCGCCCCATCACCCGCACATCACCCCGGAACTTGCCCCGGAAGAAGTGGGGCACCAGCCCGTTCATGCACGCGCACAGAGTCGACTTGCCAGCCTCGCTCGGCCCCATCACAACCACAAAGTCACCCTCTTCGACCTCGAGGTGTATCCCCTGGAGCGCAGGCCTTTTCTGTCCTCGATAGCGATAGCTCAGGTCACGGATATCGACGCTCAGCAAGCTGCCTCCTTGGATAAGCCGGGTGCCTTCCTGCGATCGCGCGACGCGCAGTGGCCTGAAGGCAATGGATGCGGAAACGAGGTGAGGATACTGGCCAAGAGGGATGCGCTCCCGTCGAAGAGGCGCACCAGGGGTTGATGGGCACAGTGTTCTGCATCGTGCTTCCCCCTGAGCCCTGCTCGTGGCTGAGACCAGAAGGCGAACCGGTGGCTGCTACCTCACGCCGGCGGCCGAGGGGCGAACGGTCAACCCCGCCGCCGGAGCGCAAGCGCGTGCCACATACTGTATATCACCTGAGGCCTGAATTGTCAATGGCCCCGAACCCTCGAGCCCCCGGCGGAGCCCTGCCGCAGGTCACGCGGTCCGCTGCGCAAGCCAGCCCCTGGCATCCTCGGCCTCGCCAGCAACGGGGCGCCTCTGAGAGCTGCGGGAGGCTGCGCCGCAGCAGCCTGGAGAAGCCCTACCTTCCAGGAGGCCGCTCCCGGCTACCCCCTCGCACGCTCCGGAGCAGCGCCGTCACCCGCTCAGACGAGGTCCCGACCACCGGCAAGATCGGAGCCGCAGCCGCGGCTCCGATCCCATCACAACCCTCACCGGGCATTCGATCTGCACCAAGAGCGTCAGCCCAGAGGCAGGCGCCATAGCCTGCCGCCCAGCTCCAGTGCATACAATGCCCGGCGACCTTCTCCGGCCGGCCCGACGGCCACACTCACATAGCTTCCGGCATTCTCCTCGCTGTTGATCCTCTGCCAGGTCCGCCCACCGTCGCTCGACCGATAGATGCCTCCAGAGGTAGCGGCAAAAAGGGCACCGCCATGCTCCGGGTCGCCGTCCATAGCCAGAGCCAGAACGTTGGGTGCCTCGGCGGTCACCTGCGTTCCGACCCAAACATCGCGGCCACCACGGAGCGGACGCAGGCACTGGGTCTCGGTGGCAAAGAAGGCACCATCGTAGGGCTTGCGCCCCGGCGCTGGAGGCAGGACCGCATCCAGCCAGGTTGCCAGTGTGTGCTGGTCGAGTATCTTGCGCCAGGTCCGCCCCTCATCGCAGGAGCGCCAGATGTGCACCGTAGGTTGCTTGCGCCAGCCGACATCGGCTGTCGTTCCCAGGAAGAGGGTGTGGTCCTCAGCGATGTGCGGCGAAGCCGCCAGGAGCAGTGCCCGCTGCCCCTCTGTGTCGGTCGAGAGCGTGCTCCAGGTCAGCCCCAGATCGTGCGATACCAGGAGCTCCCCGGTTGCCGTGGCCGCCCATGCCCGCTGGTCGCCGGGCCCGGCGGGGGCCACAAGAAGCGCCAGGACGTCGGACCCTTCCTGGACGACCTGCCAGGTGGCGGCGCCGTCGGTCGAGCGCAGCAGCCCGCTCATGACTGAGCTGACCAGGATGACCTCCTGCTCGCCCGAGCCGGTCACAGCAAAGGTGCTCAGGGGCAGGTGCGGGTTGAGCGACTCCACCTTCTCCCATGAACGCCCATAGTCACGCGACCGCCAGAGCCCCTCGTTGGGTCCGAGGACGAAGAACGATTCCTCCCCGGCGAGCAGCCTGGCCAGCCCGCGAGCAGCCAGCCCCTGACTGATCGATTGCCAGGTGCGGCCGCCGTCCTCCGACTGCCAGACGCCGCTATCATAGCTCCCGGCCACAACCATCTCCTGTGTCCCGGCGAGCGAGAGCACCGCGCCCAGCTCGGCGCAGACCAGCCGCCAGCTGGAGCCTGCATCCTCCGATAGGAAGATGCCCTCCGTCGTGCCTGCCAGGAGCACCTTTCCCTCGGTCCCTGGCAGCACATAAAGGGCGTTCACAGGGCTTGCCTCACCAGGGGAGCCCACACGATTCCACGCCCGGCCGCCGTCGGTCGATACGTAGACGCAGCCCTCCTCCGTGCCGGCGTAGAACACGGC
>JAIMBM010000347.1 GCA_023511475.1 Anaerolineae bacterium | reverse complement strand
CGCGGCGGTCGCCGCCGAGCTCGCGGACGTGCTGATGTACTGCCTCAGCCTCGCCAGCATGGCAGGCTTTGACGTCACAACCATCATCAGGGAAAAGATGGCCGCCAACGAGCGCAAGTATCCCGTCGATCGCTGCTGCGGCCGCTTCTAAGCGCCCGCAGCCGGCCCGGCAACCGCGGCGTCGGCCGGCGCTGCGGCTCCTGCGCCCTCGGCAGCCGCCCCGGCCGCCAGAGCACGCCGCCGCGCCAGCTCTTGCCGCACCGCCAGGTGCGCCTTACGATCCAGCGGGTACAGGGCGGCAAAGGTGATCCCCCCGGCAAGCAGCAGCGCCGGCGCCGCACCGACCAGCGCCCGGATCGCCGTGAGCACCCGCGGCGCCTGCTCGGCAGCATTCGGCACATACCCTGCCCAGCCCAGGATCAGGAGCGCCGCCGGCACCACCAGGGATACAGCCACCTTGTGCATCAGCATGACGAGGCTGTAAAAAGCGCCCTCGTGGCGAGAACCGGTCTTGAGCTCATCGTACTCCACCGCATCGGGGATAATGGCCCAGGGCAGCACATGCGCCGCCGACACCCCTACCCCGGCAAGAGCCGCCAGACCAAGGACGGCCAACAGCGGCACTCCAGGCTGCAAGAGAGCCATTGCAGCCATCACCACCCCCAGCATTGCCATGCCGGCCATGTACGCGTACCGCTTGTTCCAGTGATGCGAGACCCAGTTCCACAGCGGGAGCGCCAGCGCTGCGACCCCGAAAGCGATGCCGAGAATCAGATAGGTCTGCGACTCCAGCCCGAGGCAGTACTTGAGGTAGTAACGGAGCATGGGCAACAGAAGGTCGATGACCATCCACGTCGCCAGGTAGATCCCTACCGCAAAGAGGAAGGGTGGATTGCCCAACGCCGCCCTCAGGGACTCGCGCACGGAAGGCTGCGCCTGTGCCTGGAACTCGGGGCGCTCGCGCGTCCCCGCGAAGACGCCCAGGAGAGGCAGCGCGCTCGTGACGCCAAAGATCAGCCCCATGGCCAGTACACGCGGCGCGTTCTCCGGACGGAACCCTCCGATGATCAGGTCCGGGACGACAAAGGCGACCAATCCCGAGATGATGGAAAAGAACATCCGGTAACCGGTCAGCGAGGTGCGCTCATCATAGTCGAGTGTCAGCTCGGGGGTGAGGGCAAAGTAGGGCATGTAGGTAAAGGTGGCGATGGTGTCAAAGAGGACGAGAGCCACTGCATAGTAGCAGGCCAGGCCCAGCCCTCTGGGGATGGGCGGAATCCACCAGAGCAGGGCAAACGCCAGTCCGAAGGGTATGAAGCCAAAGAGGAGGAAGGGCCGCCGCCTGCCCCAGCGGCTGCGTGTGCGGTCGCTGATGTGGCCGATCAGCGGATCGTTGATCCAGTCCCAGCTTCGGCCCACAAACACCGCTGCCGCCGCCAGCCGCATGTCCAGATGGACCACGTCCGAGAGGAACATCGCGAGGAAGGCAGCGATGATCGTTCCCGTGGTGCTAAAGCCCCAGTCCCCCAGGCCGTAGAGGAGCTTGGTGCGGCGCGACAGCTTTTCCGATGTGGTATCCATGGGTTTCCTTCTCCCCTGCCTGATCGCACAGGCCAACCTGCTACCGCTGCAACCTACCGCCAAGTCAAGCAGGCCATGCCTCACTACGGCATGTCCAGGGAAAACGTCGTCGCCGCCGCGCCCATCCCGTGCGAGGGCCCGGGATCAGCCCTCCGCAACCAGATCGACCTCCAGCATCTCGCAGAGCGCATGATACAGCACCACGTGCTGCTCCTGTATGCGGTCGGTCCGCGCTCCGGGGGCACGGATGGCCAGGTCGACCTGCCCGGCGAGGGGACCGCCTGCAGGTCCTGTGAGGGCAATGGTCCTCAAGCCGAGCGCCCGGGCCACGCTCACCGCGTTCCGGACGTTTGCGGCCTTGCCGCTGGTGCTGATGCCGAGGAGCACATCCCCGGGGCGCGCGAGGGCGTAGAGCTCCTGCGCGTAGGCCATGTCCCGCGCTGCAAAGTCATTGTTCACGGCACTTGCCAGCGCCGGGTTGGCCCCCAGCACCACCGCCCGCAGACCCCGCTCCAGGTTCTCGGCCAGGGCCTCGCCATTCCACTCGGCGAGCAGCCGGGCCCGGTGGGCCTCCGGCAGCGGACGCGGGTGTGCGTAGGATTTGAGCATTTCCCCGGAGATGTGCAGGGCGTCGGACAGGCTGCCGCCATTGCCACAGAGAAAGAGGATACCGCCGCGAGCCAGGCTCTCGGCAATCAGCAGATAGGCTTGCGCCAGGCTCTCGGCTACCCCGGCCAGGTCCGGGTGCCGGGCGACCATGTCGGTGAGGACTTGTGCTGCGCGCGGACTGCGTCGTGCAGCGTGCTCCACCATCCCGTCGGCCTCCTCCCAGCCAGGCTCGCCCCTGCGTACACGAGCGCCGACACATCGGGCCGGAGCAGAGCGCTCCACCCACCAGGGCTCCCGCTGCACCGGCGACGGATCGACCGTGCAGCGCGGCATCCCATATCTCGGCTCTCCGCTACGAACCAGCCTCGCCCGTCGGCGTGATGGTCGGTCGGATCAGCGGCGCAGCCTGCAACAGCATACCGAGGCGCGTCTTGGCCATGACAATCAGGGCGCTGTTGCCGGCCTTTTCGGCGAGCTCGGCCGTCTTCTCAAAGGCAGCGACGGCCCCCGGCACATCGCCTCGCGCTTCGCATACGCCCCCGAGCACAAAGTAGCTCTCGGCCAGGTCGGGGTTCTCCTCCAGCGAAGCCAGGGCGTCTGCCTCTGCGCGATCGAGGTCACCAACCCGCAGCCAGGTCATCGCGCGCTGCATGAGGAATCGCGCCCGATCTGGAAGGAGACTCTCAGCCTCGCCATAGGCCTCGGAGGCTCTGTCAGCCTGCCCGAGCTTTTCAGCAAGCACGCCGACCCAGATATGCAGGTCGGGGTCCTCCGGCTTGATGGCAGCCGCCTCCTCGTACAGGCTGAGGGCTGTCGAGAGGTCCCCGACCTGGAGGGCCTGGTCGGCCTGGCCGGATCTTTCCATCACCGCTACCTGCCGTGGATCGGGCGGAAACAGGTATCTGTAGGCGAGCGAGAAGAGAAGAAACGCAGTCACAGCGCCTGCGGCAATCAAGAGGGCGCGGCGCAGCAGCTGCTGCTGGCGCTCCGCCACCCGCTGGTCGAGATACCACCACCACTGTGCCGGCGCAGGCTTGACCCGCTCGCGCGCCTTTGCGAGGCCGCCAAGCCTCTGCATCTCGCGGACGAGGGTGCTATCCTTGGAGAGGAGGAGGCGCTCCACCGTCTCCATGCGCGTCGCCTCGGCGCGCAGGTCGATGCCCGTCTCGAGCAGGCGAGCCATCAAGCTCTGGATCGTATCCATCAGGAAAAGTAGCGTCTGCGCTCGCGCGCCGGCACCCCTCAGGTTGGCCACGATGAGCTCGGCCTGCGTGAGCAACTCACGCAGATCATCGGCCGTCTCCGCCCTGAAGGCCGGCCGATCGTACTCCGCTACCTGCCCGACACCCATGGCAACACCCTCACTCTGTCCGGACCCGGGGAGACGCTCCACTCACCTTTTCACAGGTCCCGATCTGGCTCGCGCTCGCCCTCGCCAAGCTTCGCCCCACACCCCGGGCAGCGGGTTTCATTCTGCGTGAGCGCCATGCCGCACTGCGGGCAGCGCATGATCGCAGCGCCACACAGCTGGCAGATGGGGAGGCTCTCCCTGTAGACAGCATCGCAGTAGGGGCAGCGACAGGGCTGTGACTGGCCACGGACGTCCCCGCCAGACATCACGCTTCCTCCTTCGGCTCTCCGCCGTGCTTGCGCTCATAGTCCTCGATGGCCGCGCGCAGGGCGTCGGCCCCCAGGTTGGAGCAGTGCATCTTGTTCGCGGGGAGACCGCCAAGCTCGTCGGCAACCATGCGGTTTGTGATCTGCCTGGCCTCGTCGAGCGTCTTGCCTTTGGCCATCTCGCTGACCATGCTCGAGACGGCGATAGCAGCCCCGCAGCCGAACGTCTTGAACTTGACATCGGCGAGCCGGCCATCCGCAACCTTGATGTAGAACGTCATCATGTCCCCACAGACCGGGTTTCCTACGGACCCGACCCCGTCGGCGTCCGCGATCTCGCCCACGTTCCGGGGGTGCATAAAGTGCTCCATCACTTTTTCGCTGTAGGCTACCATGCCGCCTTCCTCCAGAAACCGCCGCACGCCGGCCACGTGTACGCAAAGGCGTGCGGCGAAAGGCATTATACTGCAGTTACAGGACGCTGTCCACCACCCTCAGGCAGTGGGGTGTAGCTCAATGTTGGGGCAGGGTTGTCTGTACTGTTGATGCGAAGACCCCCCCCCCCCCCGCCCCCCCCCCCCCGGCGGGCCGGGGCCGGGCGGGGGGAGGGGGCCCGTTTTCCAAGGGCGCGAGTTTTGCCGTTT
>JAIMBM010000346.1 GCA_023511475.1 Anaerolineae bacterium | reverse complement strand
CATCGAGGGCGTATCTGGGCGGAGCACGCCGCGCCGCGTGGCACGCGCCTGATTGTGGAGTTGCCGCTCGAGGTCGAGGCGGCTCCCGTGTCCGAGCCTCCGCTCGATCGTGCCGTCCTCGTCGTGACGGCCGAGGAGGAACTGGGGCAGGCGTTGCTCTCCCTCGTAGAGGAGATGGGGCACCGCGTCAGCCTGGTAGAGAGCGCCGAGGCTGCGCTGGCCGAGATCGTTGCGCGGCGCTATGACCTGGTTATCTGCGACACCACCCTGCCGGGCATGGACATCGAGCGCCTGCGCAACAGCGTCCTGGCCAACGACCCCATCCTCGCCACCCGTTTCCTGGCCGTCAGGCAGCCGGGCCCCGCCATCCCCGACCTGCCGCTGATCTCAGTTCCGCTGATTCCCTCGCAGGTGCGACAGGCCGTCGAGGTGGCACTGGCCGGCAGGCCGACCTGAGGGGTGCCGTGGCGCTGAGGGTCCAGGCTCATCGGTAGCGAATGCCCACGGTGCAGGGTGGCGGCTGGCTGGTCTCCGGCACGCGCCGGGCGCGAGCGGGACCCGATCACCCGTGTGGCAGAAAAGGTGCAGTACACAATGCGAACAGAGACCACCAGAGACCAGAAGCGGTTTGGCATCGGCGAGTGGTACGGCTCTCCTCTCGAGCGGCTCTCGGCTGCGGAGAGTCGGCGGTTGGCGGTCTATGCCCTGGGCGAAAGTCGTGCCGGGTTGCCGTGCAGGTTCCAAAGCACTGCGGAGAGGTCCGTGGCTTGTGGGAAAGCGGGTGGAGTGTGCACGCTTCGCATGTACGTCAGGTCTAGGGCTACAGGCGACGTGCTGCGAGCACCGGGCGATGAAGGCCGGCTACGTACCGTGTGCCCGAAGCGCTTCGACGAAGATGGTCTGTTACGTCGCTGGGTCGGCGAGACGCTCCTCGGGTGCCACAGCCCTGTTATCGTACGAGAGGTTGGTTTCCTCACCGGTGCTGTTTCCGACGGCGACGAGGTAAGCAGGATCGACGAGGTGCTTGTCGTGCCTGGCGAAGAGCCGCTGAAATGGTGCGCCCTGGAGGTGCAAGCCGTGTACTTCCAGGGAAGCGCCATGGCGCCCGATTTCCGTGCTCTGGCCCAGTGGTCGGGCGAGGGGCTGCCGTTCCCGGTGGGGAATCGTCGGCCTGACTATCGAAGCAGCGGTCCCAAGAGGCTCATGCCGCAGCTTCAGGTCAAGGTGCCTTCGCTACGCCGGTGGGGCAAGAAGATGGCCGTCGCGGTAGACACGGACTTTTTCGCTGCTCTGGCACCGATGAGGGGTGTGGAGGATGTGTCGAACTGCGACATCGCCTGGTTCGTCGTGGGCTACGACGAATCTGGAGGCTCGCCGCGTCTTGTGCCCGACAGGGTTCATCTCACGACCCTGGAGCAGGCCGTAGAGGGATTGACGGCGGGCGTCCCTCTGTCCCTGGAGGCCTTTGAGGAGCGCATCCGCGCCAAGCTGGCGCGGCTCGGCGAGCAGCGCTAGGCCAGCCAATGCAAATCCCTTCCGATGAGCAACTCTGTCTTGGTCGCGTTGTGGGTGTTCATCATGGCGATCTCGGTTGTCTGGAAGCCGTGCTTCTCTGCGAGCCACCGCACCTCTGGCGTGTTGTCGTAGGTCATCAAGAAGTCGCCCACCAGGGTCGCGGCAATCGCGAAGAGCTGGTCGTGGTCGACTTCAAAGTGCGTGTAGAGACGCCTGCCTGCGACGGTGTATGGTGGGTCGATGAAGTACACGACGTCGCGACGACAGGCGTGCCCGCGGAGGTAGGCGACCCCGTCGGCGTGCACGAAACGGATCCTCTCGCGCATGGCAGCGATGGCGAGGATACGTTTTCGCAGCGTCTGGGGGTACCACCGCGATGCGAGGCCTCGGCCGTTCTCACCGGACTTCATCAGGCTGGCTCCGGGCGCCAGAATCCCACCCCGCTGCACTCTGTTCCTGACTAGCGTTGCGAACGCCAGGTCATACAGCGAGTTCTGTGACCGTGCCAGCAGGTCACGGATCGCCTCTGCTGACACGGTGAAGCGGGCCACGTCCTCGGCCAACCTCGTGCCGTCTTCGCTCAAGATCGTCTGCCAGACGGCTGCGACCTGCTCATCGAGCTCCACGAGCGTGGCCCGGTCCACGAGATTCTCAAACACCGCCGTCAGGCTGACAATGGCGCCGCCGGCGAATGGCTCGACGAGCTCTGCGGGGCGGCACGAAAGGCTCCGCAGCCAGAGCCTGATGTGCGGAACCAGCCAGGTCTTGCCTCCCGGGTATCTGAATGGGCTGCGCTGTGGCACTGTGGAGACGTTCACAACCCTTTTCGGGGCAGCGTGTACCCGAGGATGGAGGAGCGGAGTCATGACCCCCTGCTGGAACGCGTCGTTCGAGTCATGCATGTTCGGCCTCTCGCTACGGCGGGCTTGCTCGGAACGGCACCTTGACAATAGCATAGCACAGACGGGCGTTGCAGACAAGGAGCGCGATGAAGGGACGGCTTGGCCCCACTTGACCCGGCCACTTGCGGATGCTATAAAGATAGTGCACCGTCGTGACGGCGGCTGCCGTCCCTGTGCGTGGGCGGGAGAGTCGTCGTCTCGAAGGACAACGATGCGATGGAACCCCCGTGCTCCCGAGGATGTGCGGCAGGCGCGATCCTGCCTGGCAACCCGGCCCTGTACGTTCAGGAGGAACCCATGGGCACTCCGCGCGCGCGTCCGCCGGGCCTTCGTCGAGCCCTGGCGCTCTTCGGGCTTGCCCTCGTGCTTGCGCTCCCCGCCTGTGGCCACATCGGCCCTCCTCCCGAGCCGGTGACTATCGTCTTTGCCTGCGAGAGAGGGGACGTAGCCTTCTACGAGCCCGTCGCCCAGCGCTTTACGCAGGAGCATCCCCGCATCACGGTCCAGGTGGTCGGCATGGATTCGCGCCGGCTGCAGCGCGACCTGGAGAACGCCGGCGCAGACGTGCTGAGCGCAGCCTTCCCTCTGCGCAACCTGATCAGCAGCGGAGCGTTGCTCAACCTCGACCCCTGGATCAGCCAGGATGACTCCTTCGCACCCGATGACTTTTATCCTGGCCTCCTCAAGCTGTACACCTATGAGGGGAAGACGTGGGCCATCCCTGCCGGGGTCGATCCGCTGGTCATGTACTACAACCGGGACCTGCTGGAGCGCTATGGGGCACCGCAGCCCACGGTCAACTGGACGTGGGAGGACCTGCTCATCACCGCCCTCACTGTACGAGACGTCGAGGCAGGGGTATACGGCTATGCGCCTGCCTTTGCCATGCTGGATGCGCTGCTCTTCGCCTACCAGCACGGTGGCCGTGTCGTCGACGACTGGAACAACCCGGTCCGCGTGAGCTTTGACGACCCTCTGGTTATCGAGGCCCTGCGCTGGTACGGCAGGCTCTTCCTGGAGGAGGGCGTCGCCCCGACGCCAGAGGAGGCGATGCGGGCCTTTGGCGGGCGTGAGCTGGCCGGGGTGAACGGAGTGGTGCAGGGCAAGATAGCGCTCTGGACCGGATTCTACTCCTGGCGGGGTGGTACGAGCTTTTGGCCGCGGCAGTGGGAGTTCCGCTGGGGCATGGTGCCCCTGCCCCGCGACCGCGAATCCGCGACTCTGATGAGCGTCGAGGCCCTGGCCATCGCCTCCAAGACGCAGCACCCCGAAGCCTGCTGGCAGTGGCTGGCCTATCTGACCCGCCAGACGCCAGGCCGCCTGGCTCCGGCGAGGCGCTCGGTAGCCGCGTCGCCGGACTTTGAGCGGCTGGCAGGCGCCGAGATCGCCGCGGCCGTCCGCGCCTCGCTTCAGCATGCCCTGCTTATCCCGCCCGATGCCCCGGAGATTCTCAACCGCGTCGGCCAGCCGTGGCAGCGGGCCATAGAGCGGATCGTCAGCGGCGAGGCAACCGCTGAGGAGGCGCTGCGGGCCGCCCAGCAGCAGGCTAACCCGTAGGGGACGGGGAACTGCCTGGCGGGCACTGCCCCGTCGCAGTTCAGGGGCGGCTGGCCCCTGTGCCCGGGCCTGAGCCTCCTGATGGGGGACGAGGTTGTTTCGCCCTCTGCGGCCATCGTACGGAGGGAGACAGCATCCGCCCGTTCCTCGCTTCGCGGCACCCCCCACCGTCCCCCCGACACGGGGGGATAGGTTTGCTTCGCCCTCTGTAGCGGTGTGAGCTGCCGCCCGCGGGGGGCGTAGCCCACTGGAGTTTGGCGTGTTCAGGTCCTCGCCCCCTACCACTGTCTCTATCGCCCGCCAGCGGTCCTGTGGAGCGGCTCGTGCGGTAACGCCCCTACCCCCAGCCCGTCCCCCATTCAGGGGCGGACAGGTGGCCGCACGGGCGTGACCAAGGCACTCGAGGGGTAGCGCCCCATCCCCCCGGCCCCCTTCCCCGCCGCTTGGGCGGCGGGGAAGGGGGCGTTTTTTCTTGGAAGGGGGTGTTC
>JAIMBM010000345.1 GCA_023511475.1 Anaerolineae bacterium | reverse complement strand
TTCTTAGACCCCATCCGCGAGCGGCGCGAGCAGTTCGCCCAAGAGCGCGGGCTGGATGAAGGCATGCTGGCCCTCATCCCAGGGCTCCACGCCCCGGCTCTGCACGAGACATTGCCGTGCTGATCGCCAACGGCGAGAAGCATTTCGCGCCCCGAGTCGCTGACGTGCTTGGCATTGGTGGCAGGCAGAGCGGCACCGTTCCCAGTTGTAAGACGCTCCCATCACCCGCCGGGTTCCCTGGCCATCGTGCTGCGGGTTGAGGAGTGGAGCGAAACTTCGCAAGGTTTCGAGCCGAACCAGACCTGACACAGCGATTTCCCTGGCAGCCAGCCGATTGGCAGTAACTCGCAACCCGGGTTGGACGCCCTGCCTCGGCCCGACGACCACCGGGCGCTGCTCCGGCGATTGAAATCGCTCCTGGAGGGCCTACGGCCGATCATCCCTCTACAGGGACGAAGCCCGAACCCCGTCGGCGCAGGCCGACGGTCGGCCGCAGGCCCCGTAGCCCCGAATTCATTCGGTGGTTGTCGAGATGTCGCCGCACGCCGGATCCGCTGGCCGGCGGTTAGAAATCGCGCCTCAAGGGCGCCTGCGGCGCCAACCGTCCGCCTTCGCGGACGGGGTACGGGTGGCCGCCGAGGCCGCGTCCCCATCGGCGCAGGCCGACGGTTGGCCGCAGGCCCTCTAGCCCCGGATTCATTGGGCGGTCCCATCCTACCCGAGCGCCCTTAGGCGCCATCCCGCCTCGACCGGCGGAGCAGTTACCCTCACACGATTATGGGCTCGTCCTCCACACTCCTGTTGTGCCAGCGGATGAGTTGGGCTTCGAGCATCAGCGCCGCCTTGCCGAAGGCCAGCGTATAGTCGCGGTTGCCATGCACATCGCGCGCCGTGTGCAGGGCAAAATGCGCCGGCAGGCGCAGCCGGCGCCTCAGAGTGGGAACGTCCCAACGGGTGCAGTAGCAGACGACCTTCTGCCGCCTGAGCACCTCGTTCACCGCCGGCAGCTGCGGAGCCCGCGGCTCGACGATGCGCAGGCCGCTCAGCACAAAGACCTGCTCCGTGCGCGGGCCCAGCTCCGTGCCGACCTCGAGCTTGAGCCGCTCGCGCTCCGGGCTAAAGCCGTTGATGCGCAGCACGAGGGGCTGGTCGCCCTTGCCCTTCATCACGTACTGGATCGTCGCCTTGGCCCGGCTCCGCTCCTCCGGGTCGGGGTATCTCTCCTCCAGGGCCCGCTCGTGCTCCTCCTTCGTCAACACGTCGAAGGACGCGACCTGCACCAGGGAGAGCAGGTCGTAGGCGACCAGGGCATTGGGCCGCACGGTAGCATCCCAGCAAGCGACCTGGAAGGGGGAGCTGCCGCGGAAGGCGATGACCTCATCGATGATCGGCCGGCACTCGGCGGCACGGTCTTTGGCCGTCAGATACCAGTACCTCTTCCGCGCCTTGAGGAGGTCCGACAGGCGGAAGAGCTCCTGATAGCGCGCGGCCAGCCGGGCGGCCAGCGCCTGGTAGGCACCCTGCGTGCGCCGCGCCTCGAGCGTGTTCACGACGTGCGCAGCCTGCAGTACCCCCCAGCGTGCGGCATAGCCCAAAAAGTCGTTCTGGGTGCCGAAGGCGCACTCCACCGCGGGTCGCAGCTGGCTGGCCCGGTCGACCTCGGCCCCCTCGCCGAGCCCCTGCCCGGCCAGTTCGCTGACGATCCGCTCATAGACCCACGGCGTGCGCCCCGAGATAAGCGCGTAGGCGTGATAGTCGTCGTAGGGCGGCTCGCCGCGATGAGAGCGCCCGAGCCGGCCCAGCCTCTGCAGGAAGGAGCCGGCGTTGGTGGACTCGAAGATGAGCAGGTTGATGCTAAAGTCTATGCCCACGTCGATGGTGGAGGTGCCGACCACGATGTCTTTCTGCAGGGACAGGCGGCGCCGCTCCGGATCGGTCAGGCCGGTGTTCTCGGCCACGCTGATCCCCAGCGGCTCCAGCTCGGCGGCGAGGAAGAGGGCGATCCGCCGCGCCGCGGCCACGCTCTCGACGATGATGGCCGCCCGCGGACGTCGCTCGCTCCGCCGCCAGAAGGCCACGAGCTCGTCGAGGTGTTCCCGCAGCCAGTCCTCGGTGCCCGCGCGCTCCCCAAGCTGCTCAAAGTGCAGCGTGGCCGGGTGCAACACCAGGCGGACGTCCTCTGCCGGGGCCGTCCGGTAAGAGCCTGCGATGAGCTGGCAGCGCAGTCCGCTGCGCCCGAGCATCTCGAGCAACACGTCGCTGGGCGTTGCCGAGGAGAAGACGAACCGGTGCCGGCCCTGGAAGTATTCCTGAATGTAGAGCATGGCGGTCAGCGCCGCGACAATCTGCGGCATGCCAAAGACGTGGAACTCGTCAAAGATCAGGTAGTCATAGTTGGTGCACAGGCTATACGGCAGCTCATAGTCGGTGAAAATCAGCGAGCCGTAGTGATAGTTCATCACCAGGTTAAAGATGTCCGGGTTGGTGAGGATGACCTGGTTGTTGTGAAAGCGCTCGTTCAGGGCATCCCCGCGCCGTGCAAAGCCGTGCTCCCCGGCAAAACGGGCCAGCTCGGCACCCCACAGGGCATAGTACGAGACGGGCTGCCCGAGGTCGGCCGCATAGCCCTCGAGCTGACGCGCCTGATCGCGGGATAGCTCGATTGTCGGATACATCCCGAAGGCGTGGCAGTCCGGCCGGGTAAAGACCGGCAGGTAAGCGGCCAGGCTCTTGCCGTCGCCGGTCATCGCGGTGTTGATGATGACGTCGGCGTCGCCCGCGGTCAGCGCCTGATACGTCGCCAGCTGATGGCGGGAGAGGCGCCATCCTGCCGGCAGCCGTCCGGCGATGGCCTGAGGCACCTCATCGGGTCGGACCACCTCGGAATAGACGGGACAGGTCCTGATCCACATACCCCTGCATGCACCCTCCACACTTACTATAACCTCTCGCCTCCCCCTCATTCGCGGGGGTCCTGCCCTTCCGTCCCGTACAGCTCGGCCATGCACCGGACGACGCTGCGGATGCGGGCGAGGACCTCGGGGCCGCCCAGCACGCGGCACTCGCCGCCGTAGGCGAGCAGGGCCTGCACGGCCCAGAAGGGGTTGTCCGTCTCGCCGCGTACGAGGGCGCTGTCGTCGGGGCGACGCTGGATCTCGAGGATGTCGATGCCGCGCTGCCGGCTGATGCCGAGCCGGGCGACGCGCGGCGATAGCTCGTACTCGACGGCATAGCGGGGGGCCGGCGGCGGAGCGGGCGGCAGCTTTTGGGGAAGCAGGACGACCTCGCTGATCCGCCCAACGCGATAGTCAAAGTAGCGGCCGTGCTCGCGCCGGCCGCGGGGCCCGCAGGTGTAGTGGCACCACCCCCGCAGGTAGTAGTGGCCGCGGCCGGCGTCAAAGTAGCGCTCCCAGGGGTCGACGACATGCCGCCGGGGCGCGCGGTCGGCATGCTCGGGGGAGAGGTAGGTGAACTCGATGCGGCGGCGCTCGACGAGGGCACGGGTGAGCGTTTCCCACACGCCCGGGGCGAAGGCGTCCTCGTCGCGCCGGCCGAGGTCGAGTACCAGGGCGGTATGCCGGCGCTCCAGCTCGGCCCGCCGCTCAGGTGCCAGGTACAGCCGCAGGCGGTTGAGGAGGGCTGTAACCTCCCGGTGCTGAGGCGAGTCCGGCCCAAAGGTCTCGGCCAGCCAGGCGATGGTGGTGAGGTCCTCGTCGGGAAGGTCCAGCAGTGGTGCGGGGCAGTCTGCAACGACGTACCCCTCGGCACGGTGGTCGTAGCGGACCTCCACCAGCAGCCGCTCGCGGACGCGGGCGAGGTCCTTCTCGATCCGCCGTCGCAGCGCCTCGCCTTCGGCCAGGCCGTAGGCTTCGGGTCCCTCTTCCGCGAGCACGGCCTCGGCCAGGTCGCGCCAGGAGCAGGGTCCGCGCTGCGCCCGGCGCACGATGGCCAGGCACCGACGGAGGACGTGCCACTGGCTGTCGCGCAGTCCTCGGCTCATGGTCGGCCTCCTTCAGGGGCACATTTGACGAGGAATGCATAATGCAGAATGCATAAGGGGATGGTCCAGGTGCCGGGGCAGCGCGGGCGGAGGTGCCCGCGGAAGGTAGAGATGCTGGGGCAGCGAGCGGAAACCATGGCACCTCATTGGGCGGGGGGCGGGGCCAGGCGGCCCATGCCCCTGCACCTGGAGTGATTGTAGCGAGGGTATGGCAGGTGTCAAAGTTGGTATATGGCGGCACTAACGTGTTCCCGCCCTCCCGTCCCCTCCTCTTCAGGGGCGGACAGGCTGCTCTAGTCGCCGTCCCTCGGCCCTTGCCTCAGGGTGCCCCATCCCCCCGGGGCATTCCCCGCCGCGCAAGCGGCGGGGAAGGGGGCGCTTTTCTTGCAAGGGGCTCGACTTTGGCCTTTCGCCGCGCGCCCCCCAACATCACGCAGAAGCCGTCGCAATGGCCCCCAGCGACCCT
>JAIMBM010000344.1 GCA_023511475.1 Anaerolineae bacterium | reverse complement strand
GGGGGGGGGGGGGGGGCCCCCCCCCCCCCCCCCCCCACACCCCTCCATGCCGCGCACTAGAGGCGAAGCGCAACGGGCAGCCATCTCCGCGGCTTGACAGCCTAGAACAACTGTGCTATTCTGCCGCCAGCTAGCCGTTTCACACGGCCCGCTCCCCCCATGCGAGCCCGCCAACCGTGGCGGGCTCGCCGCTTGATAGCGCGAGCCCCGTGGAGGCGCCTGTAGGGAGAGCCGGACCCCCAGCGCACACCAGCCGATCGCCTCTTGTGAGGCGCTGCTCCATCTGGTATAATCGGGCACATGCCCAAAGCCGGCACGACGCCCGGAACGGGCGCGGATGGTGCACGATGCGGCCTGCTTCAGGAGTCACCACCTGCCGCCGCCACGGGCGGTGTGCCTCGCCCAGTCAGGGGAGTGCCCTTTGCGCGCGAGAGTGCTGGTGTGCTGTGTGCTGGCCTTGACCGTCGTCGCCTGCAGCGGCGGGCTGCTGCCCACGCCCGCCCGTCGGAGCGGGCATGCGCCCGCGCCCACCCCCACACGCCCGCTTGCGATGACTGTCGCTGCTCCCGAGGCAACCGAGACGCCTCACCCCTTGCCAACGCCCACCGCAGGTCCGCCTGAGGAGCTCTCCGCGGAGGATGCCCCGGAGATTGCTGCGGGGCTGGTGCCGCCCGAGGAGCGCGACCGATATCTCCGGCTCGTCACCAGCCTCGCGGAACGCGACCCCATCGCCGCAGACTGGCTGGTGACCAGCGGGGTCCTCCTGGCCGACGCCCGGTTGGACAGCGAGGAAACCGGGCTACTCGCCCTGATGCTGGAGACGAAGGGCGACCCCCTCTACTACCTCACCCACCTCCGCACACAGGATGGAGTCACCGCCGAGGACGTGGAGTACAGCCGCGCGAACACGGTGATGACCACCGCCGAGTGGTATCTGGGCGACGACCAGCGGGGCCTGGAGGCCTACGAGTTGCTGACTGCGGAGGGGGCGCGGAGCCTGCAGCGAATCTATGAGCGCGCCCACGAGGACGCGGAGGTCCGCAAAGGCCTGTACCTGATCAATACCCTGGGCCTGCCCGCCCGGTGGGCCTTCAAATACCCGGTGCCGACCTACAACGTCCAGCTCTATGCGCTGACCAGGCTTCTGGAGCGGGGCGTGCCTGGGGTCTATGAGCGCGCGGCGGTTGCTGCCGCTCTGACCTACGGCTCCCTGCTCACCCTGTGCGATGACCAGGCACGCCAGTACGTCCTCGACTATGCGGCCGAGCGTGTACGCTTTCTGATCGAGACGGATGTGCTCCTCTCGGCGGCTGGCGCCGGCTGGAGGGCCAAGGACTATCCCCTCGAAGCGCTAATGAGCCTGCTGTGGGCTGGCCAGGCGGCTGCATACCCGGCGCCGGGGCAGCCGCTGCGGGAGGCGCCCGGTCTCCGGGCCGCCGCGGCAGCCCGCCTGCTGACGCAGGAAGATGTGGTGCGGCTACTGGTGGATATGGCGTGCCTGCGGGAGATGCAGGAGGAGATGGTACGGGCCATTGTCGAGGAGACGGGCGACGAGGCCCGCGCCTGCGAGCTCGTGGAGCAGTGGTGGAGCGAGCACCGTCGCGACGAGCCGGACGATGGCGGCCCGGACATGAATCGACAGTGGGCGCGCTGGCGCGAGGGACAGGGTTTCGCCGGCGGCGCGGATTCGGGGTATGTTCTGCAGGGGCTTGCTGCCAGCATCAACCTGGCGCTGCCCTGGGCCGAGCTCTGGTACGCTGAAGGCGGGGAGTTGAAGCGCGTGCCTTTTGGCCTGCGCATTGCCGGGGCGAGCCGCCGGCTGGTTCTGAGCGACTCCGCCCGGCGGAGCGTGAGCCAGCTCACACCGGAGACCCCGCTGGTTCTGGTCTGGTGGCGCGCTCCGTGGGACGACTGGCGGCTGAGCGACGCCGTGCGTGCCATCCAGACCCTGCCGCTCCCCCCTTCCGTGTGGAGGGAGGGCATTCCCTCCGGATACCTTCTGCGGCGAGGCGCCATGTCGGAGCAGGAGGCGCTCTCTGCACTGGGACTCGCGCCGACGCCGCGGCAATAGTGGAGGCTCGCTCACCATGGCAGAGCGACTGTGGATCCGCGCCGGGACCCTGGTGACGCCCCGGCAGAGCTACGAGGATGTGACGGTTGTCCTCCGCGACGGGCTCGTTGAGGACCTGATCGCGGGGGGCCGCATCGCTCCGGCACCGGAGGAGGGGGTCATTGACGCGCGCCGGTGGATCGTAGGGCCGGGTTTCGTCGATCTGCATGTTCACGGCGGCGGCGGGCACGATACGATGGATGCGACCCGGGAGGCCATAGATGGCCTTGCCGCCTTTCACGCCCGGCATGGCACGACCTCGCTCCTGCCCTCAACAATCGCGGCGCCGGCAGAGCGCATCCATGCGGCGCTGGCCGCCGTGGCCGAGTCCATGGAGAGGCCGAACACGGGGGCGCGGGTCCTTGGGGCCCATGTAGAAGGGCCTTTCCTCAGCCCGGAGAAGCGGGGCGCCCACGTTGGGCGCTTTGTGCGCCCTCCGGACCGTGAAGCGGACCGCTGGCTCTGGGAGCACCTGCCGATCATCCGCCGGATCACGCTTGCGCCCGAGCTTCCTGGAGCCCTCGAGCTGATCAGGGAGCTCAGGGGGAGGGGGGTGCTCGTCTCCCTCGGACATTCGATGGCCGATGAGGAGCTGGTGCAGCGTGCCGTCCTCGCGGGGGCGAGCCACGTGACGCACCTCTTCAACGCCATGTCGGCCCTGGAAAAGGTTGGGCCACTCCGCAGGCCTGGGCTGGCGGAGGCGGGGTTGGTTCACGACGGGCTGAGTGTGGAGGTCATTGCCGATGGCTGGCATGTGCCCCTCTCATTGCTCAAGCTCATAGTGCGCACCAAGGGTGTGGAGAGGACCGCGCTGGTTACCGACGCCATGCGTGCGGCCGGCCTGCCCGAGGGCCGCTACAACCTCGGGGGCGAGGAGGCGACGGCCGTGACCGTGCGCGGCGGCATGGCTGTCACCGGGGAAGGGGGATTGGCCGGCAGCATCGCCGGAATGGACCAGATGGTGCGCAACGGGGTGCGTGCCCTGGCGCTGCCCCTGCCGGAGGTCTGGCGCATGGCTTCGCTGACTCCCGCGGAGATCCTGGGCCTCGCCGGGCGCCTGGGGGAGATCGCCGTGGGCAAGGCGGCGGACCTGGTCATTATGGATCGGGAGCTGGCGGTGGTGGCCACCATCGTGGATGGACAGCCGGTGTACAGGCGAGAGGACCTGTAGCCGGGCCCTATGAGGGGCCGAGGCGCGCCCTGGCGACCGCTGGTGACAGGCGTCCCCCGGTTAACGGCTTGGAGGCCAGGCAGGCCTGATCCTATCGGCGCGCCACCTCGCCCCGAAGGCCCAGCCCTGCGCCGATCCGGGTCCGGTCCCGGCGCGCTGCGCACCGGAAGTTTCCTTGCGCGGTTGCTCGGGAGATAGGTCCTGGCCCGGCGTCTCCAGGCGGTTTGTGGCGCCATCCGGTACCCCGGCAGATGGCCGGGCGTCGCCCGAGTCCTGGCCTTCCTCTCTGGTCAGCGGCTCGACATCCTGCGCTGGCGGGAGTGGCGGGGACGTCTGCTCTGGGCCCCTCGGGCCGGCGGGGGGCTGAGGCGGAGGGCCGCCCCGCGACGAGGGAGCGGGGTGGTCTGGGGGCTGCGCGCGCCCGTGCGCATCCTGCGGGCCGGCAGACGGGTCCTCACTCCTGTCGGACCTGTCGGAAGGCGGATCGTCGCCACGGCTCTCGGCTGGAGTGACGGTGAGACGCCTACCCTTGACCTGGCCCCGCTCCCCCTGGGAGAGGTGCATGGTCTTGCCGCCGGTCTGCACGTCGACGCTGCCACGGGCGGCATGCACTTCGAAAGCGCCCTTCGTTACGCGGACCTCGAAGCCGCCTTTCCTGGCCTGGGCGGCGGCCCCGTCAACCTCGACGCGCACCGAACTCTTGTCGGTCGCCATCTCGTGGTGCGTGAGGCCGGTCGTCTGTGAGAGTCGGACTGTCGTCGCTTGCTGGTTGCGGCGGCGTTGGAGGCTCAGAATCTCGAGCTGGACGTTCTCCGTGAGCTGAGTGCGGCTCCCGTCGGGGTAGAGGAGCGTGGCCGAAGCTCCCGCGCCGCTGCGCAGCGCGCTGCCTGCGGTCAGCATCATCCCGGGCAGGGCTGGCTGCCACTCGCCGTCTGGGGTCAGCCGGACCTCGACCGGGCCCTGCACGTCCGTCAGGGTCGCAGTCTCGGCCACGGCGGTACTGCCCCATGCCCACCAGGTGCCGCCGAGGATGAACAGGGCGGCCGCGACGATCGCCGCGGCATAGCGCAGTGCCGCTGCGCGGGCCCAACTCTGACGCAAGCCTGCCAGGAACGCGGTGAGCGAAGGCAGCCCGAAGGCCACATGTCGCGGCCTTGGGCGGTAGAGCGCCTGCGCCCGCTGCACCACCTCGGCGTGGTCGCTCCGCCAGACAC
>JAIMBM010000343.1 GCA_023511475.1 Anaerolineae bacterium | reverse complement strand
CCTCACCCCCGTCGTCCCGGTCACCACCCAGGCCCCGTCCTTCCTCTCCACCACGCACGTCTGCCCGGCGGCGGCGAGACCGGCCGCGTAGATGCTGACCCCCACATGCACCGCCCCCTCCGGCTGCGGGCGAATGCCCCCGAAGGTCACAACCGCGCCCGGACCCCTCACCGCGCCCGTCCTCGAGTCCATTGGGACCTGCGCCTGAGGTTCGACCACGTGATGCATTTCCCCGCCGGCTGTGGTATACTCATACCAGATTGATGAAGGACTTGTTGCTGCGGAGGCAAAAGAGGTATGCTGATCTCCTTTCTCGGCGGGGCCAATGAGGTTGGCGCCAGTGGCCTGATCGTCGAAACCGGCGGAAGGCGAGTGCTGATCGACTGCGGCATTCGCGTCTCTAAGTCGTGGGGCGGTCTGGCGCCAGACCAACTCCCCGATCTGAGCCAGATCGAGGGCGGCTCGGGCAAGCTGGACGCCATCCTCGTCACCCACGCCCACACGGACCACACGGGAGCGCTGGAGCTTGTCGTGGAGCGCTTTCCCGATGTGCCGGTGTATGCCACCGAGCCGACCGTGGCACTGACCCGCATCCTCCACGAGGACGCGCGCCGCATCATGCAGTCGCGGCTGGAGGAAGAAGGCGAGCTGCCGCTATACGACGATGTGGCCGTCGAGCGCCTGATGGCGGTCCTGACGCCGGTCCCGTTCCAGGTGCGGCTGCCGATTGGCGGCGAACTGGCGGTGACCTTCTTCCCCGCCGGCCACATTGCCGGAGCAGCGATGATCGGATTGGAGAGTGCCGAAGGCTCGCTGCTCATCAGCGGCGACCTCTCCATCTCCCCTCAGCGCACAGTCGATGGGGCGCGTCCCCCCGCCTTCCATCCCGACGCCCTGGTCCTCGAAAGCACCTACGGCGGCCGCCTGCATGCGAATCGCGCCGTGCAGGAGCGCAAGCTGGTGGAAACCGTCGCCCGGGTGACGGAGGCAGGCGGCAAAGTGCTCATCCCGGCATTTGCGCTGGGGCGCGCCCAGGAGATTCTGCTGATCCTCGGCGAATACATGCGGCGCGGCGAGCTCACACCCGTTCCCGTCTGGGCGGACGGCATGGTGCGTGCCGTCTGCCAGGCCTACTCGACGTTCGCCGATTTCCTCCCGCTGCCTCTCCAGGAACAGCAGGCGCGCTTCTTCATTCCGCCTATCCGTCCGGTGCAGAGCGCGGAGCAGCGCAACCAGATCCTCTGGGAGCCAGGCCCCGCGGTGATCGTGGCCAGCTCTGGAATGCTGGCAGGCGGCCCCTCCCTCTCCTACGCCCGCCATCTGGTCGGCAAGCCCGAACACGCGGTGCTGCTCACCGGCTACCAGGATGAGGAATCACCCGGCCGCCGCCTGCAGAGGCTCGCTGAGCGCGGAGGGGGGACGCTGCGCCTCGGCGCAGAGAAGCTGGACGTCCGCTGCCAGATCGTCACCTACGCCCTCTCTGCGCACGCTGACGAGGCTCAGCTCATCAGCCTGACCGAAACCCTGGATCCTGAGCACGTCCTGATCGTGCACGGCGAACCGTCGGCACGGCGGAGCCTCGAGGCTGCGCTGGCCCAGCGCAGCCGGATCGTCCACCTCCCTGAGGCTGGTCAGAGCATCGCGCTGCAGTTCGAGGGACGCAAGTTCGTCCGCGCCGACCTGGCTGCCGACCCGCGCCACGTGCAGGCCGAGCTCGCGCGCCGGCGCCGCGCTGCAGTCGAGGGGCTGGCGCACGCGGCCGGCAGGTGGATCCTGCTCGCAACCGATCGCACCGCCCCGGTGCGCTGCCTGGGCGTCGCTTCCGATCATCTCTGGGTGGAGGTCGCGCCCGGCCTGGAGCAGGCCGCCTATCCTGAGGCAGTCGTAGCAGTCTTTGGTGAGACGCGCCCCACCCCCGAAGAGCTCACACCCTACCGGCCACAGGAACCCGTTGGGGCCGCCACCATGATGGAGCCGAACCAGGCGCTCGCCACTGCGAACCGGCATTTCCCGCCGGAGGCGCGCCTGCGCAAGACCGGCTACCGCCTGAATGAGCGCGTTCTGACCCTGACCTTTGACTTTCCCGACGCCGCCCGTGAGCGGTTCGGCAATCTCATCGCGTCGCTGCAGGCCACTACAGGCTGGACGGTAGAAGTCGTGGCCGAAACCAACCAGGCCGCCCTGAACGGCCTCGTCCGGGAGCTGCTGCCGCCGGGCTCGCAGGTCCTCAAGGGTCCGGCCATCCACCGCGACCAGAAAAAGGTGGCAGTGACGGTCGCGCCGCCCGCTGAGGGTCTTCCGGTAACGCAGATTGCCGACGAGTTCCATGCCGAGACCGGTTGGGTTCTGGACCTGATCCTGGCGAGCAAGCCGACCGGAGTTCCGGCGGTCGCAGCCGCTGCAGGCGGGGGACGCCTGGAGATCAATGCCGCCTATGCACTCTGCAAGTCGGTGCTGGAAGGCTCGACCCTCTACCGCACCAGCCTGAAGGACGGCGTGATCGTCCTGTCGTTCATTTCCCCGCAGGTAGGGGAGCGCTACGAGAGAGAGATTGCCGCATTGCAGGAGCAGACCGGCTGGCCGCTGCGGATCAATCCGCAGCCGAATCAGGGCGCCATCCTCGAGGTGGCACGCACGCTCTTGAACAGGGCCGGGCTGACCGTCCTCAAGGGTCCCAGCATCTACCCCGAGAGGGCCGAGGTAGCCGGCACCGTGGCGACACAGCCGGATGACCCGGAGGCGCTGGCGGAGCAGTTCTTCCAGCAGACGGGATACCGGCTGGTGCTCACCCTCGCACCAGCTCCTTCGCAGGAGCAGCAGCCCAAGCGCGCCCCCGCGCAGGGAGAGCCGGCCATCGAGGACACCGCGGTCGTCGAAATCCCGCTGAGCCGCATCCGCCTGAGCTCCTACCATCAAGGGCTGCAGCTTGACCCGACCAGGCTCGAGAAGGCCGTGCAACGGGCGCGCACGATGGGAACAGTGCCCCCCATCCAGGTGCGGCGCGCGCGGGATGGCTACGTTCTGGTCGATGGTCTCTACCGTCTGCGCGCGGCGGAGGCCTTGGGCTGGGAGCGCATACGGGCAACGGTCTCCTGACGGGGGCGCTTCCGGCAAGGCGCACGATCACGCGGCGGGGGGCTGCAATCCAGGCAGCTACCCGCGCAAGCTGCCGCCTGGAAGCCGGACCGAGTTCTCGACCGCCTGAAGCTCGCTCCTGCCCCGCCTCCTCTACTCGTCCTCATTCTCCTCATCCAACAGCCTGAACGCTCCCCAGTCCAGTTCGTCCGGATCGACTTCCAGGATGGTGATCTCGCTGCCGTTCGGCAGCCGCGTACGCCCACCGTGCAGCCGCTCTTCGAGCACGAGCGCCTCGGCCGGACGGCCGGTTCGCGCTAGCTCGTCGAAATCGGCGGCAGTGAAGCGAGGCGTGCCCTCCGCGTCCGGCAGGGTGAGCACGTGCTCGAGGAACAGGTCGCGCGCCGCAATGAGGTCCCGTGGCAGCCGGATCCCCTGCTCTCGGTTGGCCTGCAGCGCCGTCAGGATCGTGTGTTTGGCCCTGGCAGCCTCGACCTCCTCCAGCGGCAGGTAGCCCTTCACAAAGCTGTCGATGGCGTCCTCCGGCGCCCGCGCAGGAAGTACCGCGATGTCCTTGACCGCACCCTCCCAGGGCGGGTTGTGATCGATCAGGAAGCTCAGGCCACGCACGCGCAGCCGCCGGCGGTCCACGTACCAGTAGACCTGAACTGTGCCCTGAAAGACGTTGTCGTACGCAAAGGCGCGGAAGAACGGCTCCCGGTCGGACTCCGCCTCCTCCAGTGCGCCCCTCGCCACCCCGGCGCGCTCCAGCCAGGCCCTCGCGGTTGGACGGCCCTCTTCGTAGATCGCTCCCCGCTCGAGAAGGGCGAAGAGGATATCTCGGTAGCCGCGGGCGGCCAGCCACGCAGGCACGACCTCATCAAGGCGCTGCCGGACGGGCCCCGGCGCCTTCTCGTAGGCGCGCAGGAGGACGGGCAACGCCTCATGCACCTTCAGCCCCGCAAAGGCGCCGTCCAACTCCGCCCACAGGGCATCCGTGCCCTGCTCGGGCCAGCCCTCGCGGCCAAACATCGCATCGAGCCGCGGGCGCAGCATCGTGAGGGGTGGGATGTTGGGTGTGCGCTGCTTCTCTTTTCGTGTTTTCTTCTTGCTCATACTTCTCCCCCAGAGCCCCGCCGACCGGGCCACCTGCGGACGGCGGGAGACGAAATGGAATCATGGGTACAATGCCCGCTCGTGGACCCAGCGGCTACTATACCCATTATAGGCGATCTGGGGAGCGAAGTCGAGGGCAACGTCCCCACAGGGGTGCAGTTCAGATTTGGGGCAGTTCGCGCTTGGCGACGCTATCAGCGGCCCCTCCGCCGTCCCCTCCCCAGGCGGACACCAGCGTTCGCCTGGAGAGGGGAGACGATTGAAGTGGGCTCGAGTTTGGCCTTTTGGCGCAGGGGGTTGAAAAAGGGACACCTTTCCGG